>JAKFXM010000077.1 GCA_021731385.1 Methanobacteriota archaeon | reverse complement strand
AGTAAAATCATATTATCCGAAATTCTCTTGAATTTCGGATCTATGAATTTGCTTTGCAAATTCATATTATCCGAAAGCTTTGCTGTCGAAGCTATGATTTTGCTTTGCAAAATCATATTATTCGACACCATTGGTGTCGAAGCTATGATTTTACTTTAGTAAAATCATATTATACGAAATTCTATTGAATTCATATTACCCTGAGTTGTTTGAGAAGGCTTTGTATTGAATTTCACTGCCCTTTATCCTGTTTATATTTCCCTCATCGAAAACTACATTGCCCCTGACAATCGTCTTCAAAACAGACCCCCTGAGTCTCCATCCGTTGAAAGGGCTCCATCTGCATTTTGTAAACAATTTTTCATTCCTTATTTCAGTTTCCTTCTTCAAATCAATTATCACCAAATCCGCATCATAACCTCTTTCAATTTTTCCCTTGTTGTTTATTCCAAAAATTCTTGCGGGGTTTTCTGATGTAAGATGAACCAGTTTGTTAATTCTTAGATTACCATTGTTAACCTCATTTAGAAGCAGTGGAAGCATTGTTTCAAGTCCAGGAACACCTGCAGAGGAATTCCAAACATCAATCTTCTTTGATTCGGGAAGATGAGGCGCATGGTCTGTTGCTATTATATCGATAATACCATCTCGAATTCCCTCCCACAGGGCATTTTGATCCCTCCTTGACCTTAACGGGGGGTTGGTCTTGGCAAAATTCCCCAGTTTTTTCATATCCCTTTTTGTGAGAAACAGGTGATGAGGCGTAGCTTCTGCAGTTAAGGGCTGAATATTTTTATCGTGATACGAAGTATTACGAGTTAAAATTTTGCGAAGCAAAATTTTTTTATTTATTTCCAAAAGTTCAACCTCTTTTTTTGTGCTTATGTGGCAGAGATGCAATCTTGCCCCTGCAACCCGGGAAAGTGATATGGCCTTACCGGCAGCCTCAACAGCACATACCTCCGGTCTTGATTCTGCATATACCATGGGGTCCGTTCTTCCAGTTTTCATTAATTTATCTGTCCAGTATTCCACCATCTTATTATCTTCTGCATGCACAGTAGACAATAAATTCCTACCGGCAAGAACCCTCAATTCCTCAAGAAATACATCATAATTTCCTATCAGCAGATTTCCTGTGGTTGAACTCATATAGAATTTCACAGATGCAATATCCTTAATCTTTTTCAATTCCCCGATATTGTCCATAGATGCCCCAAAGTGAAAGCCGTAATCCACAATAGATTTTGATTCCGCGATCCTCCTTTTCTTTTCAAGCAATTCCGTTGTTGTTGTGGAGGGCCGGTTATTTGGCATGTCAAGAACAGTAGTAACCCCGCCTGCGGCAGCAGCCATTGAACCCGTAGACCAGTCCTCCTTCGAACATGCCCCCGGTTCCCTGAGATGAACATGCACATCTATAAGCCCCGGAATAATGTAATTCCCCATGGCATTTAGGGCTTTTCCTGAGGGAAGTTCACTATCCCTCTTTATATCTGTTATCTTACCGCCCTTGATTACAATACCTCCCTTAAAAATTTTGTCAGATAGAACAAGTTTAGAATTTTTTATTACGATATCGGTCATTCTGAAAATAAATTGACACTGGAGGATAATAAAGCAACGGGGGTTTTTTATATATTCAGGACTAATATTTATGGTGTCAAAACTGACACATGTAATTTTGGATGGATTGAAAAATGGAAAGGGAAATACAAGCTGTTGAGAATATTGGTGATTTAAAGCCAAGATCTAGGAGTGCGAATTTGACCGTTAAACTGCTGCAGAAGGGCGAAATAAGGGAAATAGAATCAAGGAATGATGGCTCAAAGCATAGGGTAAGCGAGATGACCGTAGGTGACGGAACGGGAACTGTATTAATGACGCTCTGGGATGACAGGATAGATAAGGTTGAGGAGGGCAGGATATATGAGGTAAAAAACGGATATACAACCCTTTTTAAGGGGAATATCCGCCTTAATGTCGGGAAATATGGTGAACTTAATGAATCAGATAAGGCACTGGAGGAGATTAATGCGGGCAATAATATATCGGAGAAGTATTATGATGACTACCGGAGGGGCAGGAGAAGATTTGAGAGATATGATCAGGGAAGGGAAAAAATAAGTGAAGAAAAGTCGGGTGGGAAAGAAAGCGAATACAATGGGGATAGAGGAGAAGACGACTCAGAGTCCTTGAGTGAGGAATAATTTACTCCCAGTATTTTGAGTTATATTTTCAAGAGAAGGAGGATATATAGCCATATTAAATTCCATTAAACGAATCTGCCTTGCGACAAATTCCTTCCCGAAAAATTTCCAATCTGAAAATTTGCCGCCCGATTGAGCCTCTGGTCTCGGATAATATGAATTTGCTTTGCAAATTCATAGCTCCGACACCTTTGGTGTCGGATAAAAACTGTCGGCTTTAGCCGACAGTTGTTTATATGAAACCGAAAATCCTTATTACTGACAGAATACATGAAAGTGCCATAAAGGAGGCGAAAAAGTTTGCTGATGTTGATTTGGATATTGGATGCTCTAATGAAAATCTGGTGAAAAAGATAGGGGAATATGATGCCCTGATAGTGAGAAGCGCCACAAAGGTAACAAAGGATGTTATAAACGCAAGCAATCTCAAGATTATGGGAAGGGCCGGTGTCGGGCTTGACAACATAGATGTTGATGCTGCAAATAAAAAGGGTATAAAGATTGTGAATTCTCCTGAAGCACCGACAATTGCAGTAACTGAACTTGTATTTGCTTCAATTCTTGCACTAATGCGAAACATAATCCCTGCAGACAGGACGATAAGGGAAGGCAGATGGGAAAAGAATCTTTTTAGAGGTAATGAGGTATATGGAAAAATCATGGGTATAGTGGGATTTGGAAGGATAGGCAAGGAGGTTGCAATTCGTGCAAGGGCGTTCGGGATGAGGATAATGGCGTATGACCCTAACATAACAAAAGAAGATGCGAGGGAATTCAATGCAGAACAGGTTGAATTGAATACGCTTTTAAAGAATTCCGATATAATCACGATACATGTACCACTTACTGAGGAAACAAGGGGTTTGATAAATGAGGGTAGGTTAAAACTAATGAAGAAATCCGCAATCATTGTAAATGCCGCGAGAGGCGGGGTTGTAGATGAGAAGGCACTGTATTCTGCATTAAAGGAAAGAGGGATTGGAGGTGCTGCTCTTGACGTATTTGAAAACGAACCTCCTGTTGGCAGTCCGCTTCTTACACTCGATAATGTTGTTCTTACCCCACATCTTGGAGCCTCTACAGAGGAGGCCCAGATAAACTCGGGAACAATAGTCGTTGAGAAGATAAGAAACTTCTTCAGGGGACAATAAGGTGGTTAGTGTGAAGAACGAGGAAAAAACAGAAATTCTTAAGAAATTCTCAGATTGTGGCGCAATAATTACATCTCATGGATTTGACAGGATAATTACCCATAACCTGAATACTGAAGAAATTCTAAAGACGATAAAAGATAGGAAGGTATGGCTTATTACAGATGAATTTCTTGTAGAATTTGTGAATGGTTTTAGAAAGGAGACAGAAAAAGAAGGATTACGGTCTGAGAAATCATTGGACAGCAGGGATGTAGAAACCCCAACAGAAAGCACTGAATTATTCCAGGACAAAGAGACTCGTTCTCAGGGATTCGAAAGCAAGGCTGTAGAAAAGGTCAAGGTTGAGAGGACAAATCATATCCTTGCAAAGGAGATAGATTCCGAACTTAAAATTCATGAGAATAGCGATGTTACAGGGAGATCAACATGCGAGGGCAAATTGGATGATTTTGTCGAATATTTCAACCAAAAATACAAAAACCTGAGAGAAATCATCAGGGATAGGGAAAGCTTCTTGGGTGCAATTCCGATAAATGCGGCTAAGAAGCAGAATAATGCAGATACAAAGATAATAGCGATGGTAAAAGACAAGAGGAAGAGCAAGAACGGATTTAAATTTCTTGATGTTGAGGATCCTACGGGAGAGATCAGCATTCTTATACCTAAGGATAACAGGCAACTAAATGAATTGTATGATAAAACCCTTTTAGATGAAGTAATTGGAATACAGGGCAGGATAAACAACGACCTCATGATAGCTTCTGATATTGCAGAGCCGGAACTCCCTATTGACCACAAGACGGCATCTGCAGAAGAGCCTGTTCATGTGGCACTGATTTCAGACATACATGTCGGCAGTTATCTGTTTCTTGAAAAGGAATTCAACAGTTTCATAAAATGGCTCAATATGAATGGCAACAGAACAGAAATTTCAGAGAAGATTAAGTACATAATTGTTGCAGGGGATCTTGTTGACGGCATTGGTATCTACCCTAATCAGGAGAAAGAGTTGGCAATTCCTGATATATACAAACAGTACGATTTTCTTGCAACACTCCTTGAAAGAATTCCAGAGTATATAGAGATTATACTCGCAATGGGGAATCACGATGCCGTTCGCAATGCCGAACCGCAGCCAAGACTTGAGAGTGATGTCGGCGGAAGGATTTATGAATTGCCAAATGTGCATATAACCGGAAATCCCGTCATGCTTTCCCTTCACGGCATAAAAACGCTGGTTTATCATGGAACATCCCTGGATACTATAATCGGCAATACCCCGGGATGCACATATTCAAGACCTGAGACTGCAATGATTGAATACCTCAAAAGAAGATATTTAATCCCGATGTATGGAAATGACCAGATTTCCCCCGAAAGGGAGGATTACCTTACGATAAAGGAAATTCCCGACATATTCCATGCAGGACATGTCCATACAAATGGTTATGCAAACTATCGCGGTGTGAGGATTATAAACTCCGGAACATGGCAGGGAAGGACAAAGTACCAGGAAGGATTAGGACATATACCAACACCATGCAGGGTTCCCATAATAAACCTGCAGAATCAGGAGGTTACAATGCTGCATTTTGATTGAAATTAAAAGGAAAGAGGGCTGATAAGATAGGTAAAATGATTTCAAGAAAGCAAGTCAAAAGCAAGAAAGAAAATTTCAAAACCGGGAATATAGGATGTTTATATTGTAAACAAAAATTTGGTGTCGATGTGGATTATATAGGGGTCATAACCTGCCCTTATTGCGGGGAGTATGTTGAAGGCTGAACATCAGGGAAAAAAATCAAAACATATATATGTTTCAATTAATGATATACCATGGTCGAATCTGAAGTTGGATGGGAAGATGGAAAGATAGTTTGTGAACTGCCTATAACATTACCAACAAGCAAAGTTAGAGTTAAAAGAAATGAGGAGCCAATTGCTGTTAGGCAGAATAATCTTAAAGAGGACGATCTTTTAGAATGGCAAATTTCTTACTATAAAGAGGGAAAAATTCTGATTGAAGTAGGAAAGATGTTAGAATTGGCTTATCAACACGGAATTATTTCAAAGGAGGAATTAGAAAAATTGGAAGATTACGTTGATAAAGTCCCAAACGTATTTGACGAAGATTTTGAAATAACAAAAGAAGAAACAGATAAAAAATTTCTGGGGGAATTTAAAATAATATTTAGGCATGTCCCCATTATTCGTAAAGAGCTATATAATGGCTGTTTTATAGAAGCTGAACTAAAACACAAACAAAGAGCAGTTGGCTATCAACCTATGCTATATATTTTTATTCCTGTTCAAAATGTTGTTTCTGATAATTCTTTAGGTTCTTTGATTGGAAGACCCGCAGAATCAAAAGAAATAGCAAGGTGGTTTCCAACTAAAAATGATATGATAGGAACAATAAAAACATTTGCAGTTTTATCTCATAAACATAGAGACGACATCATCGAGATTATTAAAAGAATAACTAAATCTTAGACTCTAAAATATCACTTTTCTTGATAGATTTACTACCAACTCTAAAAGTTATGTTCTTAAAATGATTTTGATTCTTGTTCAATAACCTGCATATTTTCTCTTTTAGTTCTCTATCTTGGTTATATTCCTCTTTAAACTCAAAGACATAAAACATCTCATTTAGAATATCCTCTTTAATGTTAATTAAACCAGACTTACCTACACTTGAATTTCCGACCCTAACAACAGCAAGATAATAATCTGAAACATTCTCTCCTTCAGGGATTAGGATTTTCTCTAAAATATTTGCCCCTGAAACATTATTTTCTTTGTATGATTTATTGTATTGAACTCTTTTATCAAGCAAGAATTCAGATAGGAGGGTCCCTTTAAGATGATTATTTTTTTTGTATAAAAAAGATTTTGGGATAAGTTCATCTGTTAATAAATTTGATTTGTCTAAGATTTCTTCTACTTCACCACCGTCTTCATAAAGCAAAACTACTTTATCTCTCAAACTTTCAACATTTGTAAGTATAGCAAAACAGCAAGGTATGGGTTCATCAACCCATTTTCTATCATTTTGATATACTATAATTGTTGAAAATCTGTTTAAAATTTCTTTCTTGATTTCCAAATTTTTGCCTTTTATGAAGAAAGAAATTGGTAAAACAAACCCTATACTTGAATTTTCGTCTTTTAAATGTTTAATAGATTTTAGTATAAAAGCATTTTCTATTTGTATTTTTTCTTTCTTGACTAATTTTTTTGTTAAATATTCTGCTGGGTGAACGACACTTAAAAAATATTTTTTTGGATAATAATAACTTTCTTTTATGTTATATTTTGTGAATGGTGGATTTCCAATAACTAAATCAAATTTTTCCTCCAATGAGTACAGGAAAAAATCACGTGGCTTTGTTGTAAATTCGGGATCTATCTCACAACCTTCTATATTGCTAAATCCTTTCTCTTT
>JAKFXM010000138.1 GCA_021731385.1 Methanobacteriota archaeon | reverse complement strand
GCAGCATCAGCCTTTCCTTCATAATTCGTATCTGTATATCCTGTCACTCCGGGAACATTGACAATTTCCATTCCAAGGCAGACTGCAATTCCGGTCAGAAGATCAACTGCCGAAATCAATGCCCCCGTAATCCCAAATTTATCCCTGAATTTCGGCATTCTTGGCTTTTTTCCGGCACCCCAGAACCATATCATGTTCGCAGGGGGTTTCCCAATAGCAATTCTTTTTTTGTTTACTGCATGATTCTCAAGGATTTTTTTTGATTTTAAAATTAATTCGTTTAATAATTCCGCAGTATAATTGCCTTCTTTATCCTCTGCCTGAACTAAATTCTCATCAACCCGTTGCCCGATTATGTCGTGCGGTGGCATGCACCTGATTTTTTCTGAAAATTTCTCTTTTAGGATTAGGATATGCCGATAACTCTTTCCCGGATGGAATTGAACATCTTCTGTGCCTAATTTTTCATTTATTTCATTTATTAACGCACTTGCCTCTTCAGTGCTTATATGACCGCCGCTGTAATCCTTTATGATGCCGTTCTCCTCTGTTATCAGGTTACATCTAAGCGCGATATCATTCCTGCCCAATTTCAGTCCCATACTTGCAGCCTCTATCGGCCCTCTCCCACCAGTGTAGTATTTTTCAGGTTCATAGCCCAGGATTGAAAGGTTTGCTATATCACTACCAAAGGGCATTCCATCCCTCAATGTTCTCAGAAGACCGCATTTTCCATTCTTTGAAATGAAATCCATGTTCGGCTTTTTTGCAGTTTCAAGGGGCGTTTTCCCGGATAACTCCTCTATGGGCCAGTCAGCCATTCCGTCCCCGACAATTATGATGTATTTCAATTTTGCATCTTTTTATACTTTACTTTTATTCTATAATTATTAATATAAATGAATCCATCAAACCTACAGATACGGGAATTCCTTCCGGATGATGTAACGGAAATATTGCGTCTGCACAGGAATTTTTTAGATTACTTTGAAGAGTTTGAAGTCTCTGAAGAATTTATACTTAACATTTCACAGAGGGATGACTTCAAATTTTTCATTGCAACCATCGACAGGAAACTTATAGGATTTGTAGGCACGCTATTCTACGGCAGTATCGGCAGGGCCGAAATCGGCCCGATTGCTGTTGATAATCGGCATAAAAACAATGGGGTGGGTACAATCCTTATGAAGCATGTCCTTAATTTTTTAAAGCAGCAGGGCATTCATAGGGTTATTGTGAGGGTAAAGTCCATGAACAATCCGGGATTGAATTTCTTTGAAAATTTGGGCTTTGAGGAGGAGGGCTATTTCCAGAATTACACAAAAAAGGGCGAGGATGTTATTCAGATGGTTAGATTTCTGTGATTATGTAATCTTCATACCCTATTTTTAACCAATGATGATAATACTTTATTTATTATGAAATTCAAAGGAATACTTCCGGTTTTATACGAATCTTCTATGAAGATTCGTAGCTATGATTTTGCTATGGGCAAAATCATATTATTTTTGCTGCTGGTATCAGGTGCCTGTGCCATAGAAATAACAAGCCTTGTTGTAAATCCCCACGACATTGATTTAAAGGACAAATTTTATGCAACCGCTTACTTTGATGGAGAAACCTGCGGTATTGGTATAAATTTCCTTCTTGACAACAAATCCTTCAGTTCGAAGCTTCTGGGGTGTGAAAGGGGGGAAATTTCATCAGGTGTATGGGATCTGAGGGATAACCCTCTTGAATGCGGGGTTCATACATTAACCGCGGAATTGAAGAAAAACGATGAAATTCCTGACAAAAAATCAATTGATGTCCAAATAGGCAATATCCCTCATCTGACGGTGACCCCGGAAAAGCCAATTGTAGGCCAGGATATTACATTCAAACTGGTTGACAATAGAACCGGCGAGCCGGTATCTTACACGGAGATTACGATTTATAATACGCGGGATCGTGAAGGTACTAAAGAAGAATACAGGACAGATTCTCTAGGGGAGGTTAAATTAAAGCCAAAGGAAACGGGGGAATATAGGGCTATGCTTGATGACCCCCTTTATTGTGGCTATGTTAGTTTCTATGCAAAAAAGATAATGACTGTTATAGGCCCGGTTCCGTCAAATCCTTTAGAGGGTGATTTAATAACGATGGTCGTCCCCCGCGGTGTCGGCGTAAAGGTTCTGGATTCGTCAGGAAATGTTTATCTAAGGGGCAGTACAGGTCTTGGGGGTGGTCTGAATTTCACCATAAACGGGGCTGGGGAATACACCATTTTAATTGGTGATGTAAGCAGTGATTATTGGGGGAAAAATATCTCTTTGCGTGTTTCCGGGAAGCCGATACTTAATGTTGATTTAACGCCAGAGACAGCAACCCTTGGCAAGCCTCTTACCATTACCGTAATGTATAACGGAAGCCCGGTTGAAGGTGCAACAATAGATATATTGCCACCAGGTGGAGTAGCAGAGCCACAGAGGATAACATCTTCATACGGAAAATTGGCTTACACCCCCCTATCCGTAGGAAAATACGAGATTACGGTCCAAAAGAAGGGTTATTCAAAAAATGTAACGAAATTTTTAGTTTCAAGACAATTATCAATATCTGTTCATCCTGAATCCCTGAAGGATGACGAAGAATTCTCTGTTATTATCAGGGACTCTGAAGGGACAGTATTGGGTGATGTGAGCGTATCCATAAATGAAAATTCGGTCCTGACAGATAAGGAAGGGATAGCAAAATTCAAACTTTCTGCAGGAAAATATGAAATCTTTGCAGAAAAACCCGAATATAATTCTAACAAGAAAACAATAGAGGTGCCGGGCACTCTGTCAATAAAATTATCCCGCCCTCGGATAGAACTTGGAGAGAATACTGAAATTTCTGTTTTTGACAATAAACCGGATAAAATCCCCGCAGAGATAACAGCCATTAAACCAGACGGAACAAAGGAGGTTATAGGAGAGACATATACGCCAACAATCGCGGGGAATTATGAAATCTCCGCAAGCAAGGCGGGCTATACCGCCGTAAATACGACTCTAAAAGTAAATCCCCACCCCCTGAATCTCACCTTTAATGTAGAAGGTGAGAGATTATCCCTTAAGGTCAGCAACCGTGAAAATCCCGTCGGGGATATTGAAATTTCAATTGATACTTCCTCAGGTGCAAATGACAAACTCATTACAGATGAAAAGGGGATGGCGTCATGGAAGATCCGGGAGGATGGCATAATTACAATAAACCTGAATCCTGCAAATGCAAACAGAGATTATGAGAGTAGAATAATAACACAATACATTACCAAGGAGAAAAATAATCTGCTCTGGGTTTTGCCAATTGTAATAATAATCGGGGCAATTGCGGTTTTTATATACAGAAAAACTCAGGGCAAAAAAGATAAGGGAGGGGGTAAAAAGTCTGATAAGCCGGCACTCTCAAGAATTTGATTTATGGCTATTTATATGTATGATTATAATTCATAACGAATTTGAAATTTAGCCAAAATGAACCCAAAAATTTACGTAGCGGTTTTTGTCGTTCTACTCTTTGGGATGACACTGAATACTGTTTCTGCAACGGTTGATATAACGGGCATAGATGTAACACTTTCTACAAGCGTGGGTGATATGGGGGATAACAGTTTGGAAATTGATCCCGGTGATACCTTCTATGTTCACACAAAACTAAAAAGCCCGGGCAAGAATGAAAGAGGGGTTAGTGTAAATCTTGAGATAAGTGTCAATGGCGTGAAGGTATATGATGAGGATGAGAAGGTTGATGTTGTGGCGGACAGTGACTACACAATAACCGTCAGTTCGGATGATTTTTCTTACAAGGATGAATGGGATAACAATCTGATGAATTATTACTGTAAAAGCAACCATAGAGTAGAAGTAAAGGTTTCCGGCGGGGTTAGTAAAGAAACCGATCGTGCAGACTTGGACATTACAGGGGACAGGCTTAGGGTTAGCATTTCCCCCGAAAATCCGACAGCAGACGATAAAATCAAGGTAACTGTAAAGGACGATGATGATGACGAACTTGAGGATATAACCGTCAGATTTACAAATCTTGGTGATGATGATACATGGGATAGGAATGATGAGTCGTGGGATGACAAAACAGATGATGATGGCAGAGTTGATGTGACTCTATCCCAGAGGAGTCAATTCGACGATGATCCCTACAGAATTTATCAATTAGATGTTTGGGGTAAAGGTATGAACTACTGCAAATACACAACAACATTCGATGCAAGGCGCAGTCTTAAGATAGGTGAGCCTTCTCCAATAAGCCCAAAGGCAGGACAACAGATAAAAGTAAGGATAACCTATGGTGCAGAAAAGGGTGTAAGTGGTGTTACATTAACCGTTACCGGGCCAAACAATTATCGTTCATTAGGCACAACAGATTCATTTGGCTATGCAACAATAACACCTGGAAGTGCAGGGACTTACAACGTAATTGCATCTAAAGAAGGTTATATCAACAGTGAAATTAAACCTATTGTTGTTGCTGCCAGGAATGCGATCGGGCTTTCAATAGTCCCGAGGGATCAGGAAACCGGTAAAAGCATAGTTATATCTGCGATAGGTTCCAATGGATCCGCAATCACTGGTGCAAAGATTACTATAACAAAACCTGATGGAAGTTTTGAATCATTTACCACGCAATCCGATGGCAGGATAATCTATTCCCCCTATTCGGCTGGGGCATACAAGATTAAGGCAGAAGAACAATCTTATAATCCAACTGAAGACGAATTTAATGTGCATAATTCGTTCAATATAATCCTTCCGGAGGACCTAAGAATAAATACAGATATTACAATAACCGTCAAAAATCAGGCGGACAATCCCGTAGGTGGGGCAGGTATCTCCATAGGGGGCACTACAATTACTGGAATTACCGACTCTGGAGGCAAATTCACCTTCAGGGTGCAAGAACCAAAGGATTATGTAATTGTTGTAAAAAAAGAGGGATATGCAGATTTAACCCGGGTCATGACAACAAAAGGCATAATGTCGCTTTCATTAAGTGCTGCTGAAATGGATCTTGACGGGAGTGTAGGAATTTCCGTCGTTGATAATCTGGGTAATAAGATCACTGCAGAGATAACAGCCATTAAACCAGACGGAACAAAGGAGGTTATAGGAGAGACATATACGCCAACAATCGCAGGGAATTATGAAATCTCCGCAAGCAAGGCGGGCTATACCACCGTAACAGAAAAACTTAATGTCCGTCTAAGGCCTATTATACTGGATTCAAGAATAAGCGGAAATAATTTAGTAGTTCAGGCTCAGAGCAAAGGGAATCCGGTTTCAAATATTGCCTTGTCTGTAAAGACAGGTCAGGAAACAATGAAGATATTTACGGATAATGAAGGTTCTGCAAAACTTGATTTAACTGGTTTAAATGTAACTGGAAATTTGATAGTAACTGTCGAAGAGCAAAATTATGAGAGAAAGACGATAGTGCAGAAGGTTGGAAAATTGGGAGGGCTTAATTATCCGGCGGTTATTGGGATAATAGCAATTTTGATACTTCTGATAATAGCCTTGATCTCCGTTGGCAGAAAAAAGAAGGGAAAGGGCGAAGGCGTTTTCAAGGATATGCCCAGGAAAACAAGTCTGCACAATGTTTGATAATGACATATATTGCATTTATCCATTGAATCCTTTCTTATCTTTTTTTATTGAATTATAAAGTATATCTTCGATATACTTTATATGAATTTGCAAAGCAAATTCATAGCTCCGATGTGGCAGAGCGACAAAGTCGCTCTGACACGTGTCTGAGAGGCTTGTGGCAGAGGCTTCGCCTCTGACACACACCCGAGCCTTTGAGGCTCGGTTGTGTCGCCTCTCAGCCACACACCTTTGGTGTCGGATTATAATAACCAACAAATTTACTTCGTAAATTTCTTGTCGCAATACTTCGTATTACGAGTTAACATTTTGCTTCGCGAAATTTTTTTATTTCAATTAAACTATAATGATTAAATTAAGCACTAACATTCTTGGGACATTTGCATTGAAGGATGGAAAAATAATCAGGAAGATACCGTTCCCAGAAAATCCGAAAGAGATCGCAGGCAAACTAAGGCAGATAGAGAACTCTGTTTGTAATGAAGAGGAACGGATGATAGGGTATCTCATAGGGACAGGGAACAAATCCATTTATGTGAACAACCCAAAGAGATTCTGGGGCAGGGGGTTTGATATAGAATTTATTGAGGACAAAAAATCAGTTGATCCGTTGACAATTGCCTCTGAATTGGGAATTTCAAAGAAAGAATTTACAGAACTTCTGTCAAAAGCGAATTTTGAACTCACAAAGGAAAAATTGGGCGAGATTGACAGGGATCAGATTCTGGTACAGGCTGTTGGCTGTCTTGATGATCTTGAGGAAACATCAAATAGGCTGATGGAAAGATTAAGGGAGTGGTATTCTTTGCATTTTCCCGAATTGGACCATATTGTCAAAAAACATGAAGTCTATGCCAGTTTTGTAAGTTCTAACTACAAGAGTATTGATACAAAATTTTTAGAAGGTATCAGGAGGGCAGAGGATGATACATTTGGCGTAAAATTTTCCGATTATGATGTGGAAACTGTTAAAGAATTATCTAATCAGATTCTGAATCTGTATTCTACAAAAGATAGAATAGAGGGGTATATAGAAAAATCCATGAGGGAAATTGCGCCAAATATCTCTGATCTTGCAGGACCATTGCTTGGCGCACGACTGGTTTCTATTGCCAATAGTCTTGAAAGGCTATCGAGGATGCCTGCAAGCACGATTCAGGTTCTTGGT
>JAKFXM010000012.1:1201-6829 GCA_021731385.1 Methanobacteriota archaeon | reverse complement strand
TATAAATAAAGATTAAGGAATTCTAATTATTAATTGAATTTAATGTTTTTCTTTTTGGGAATAAAAACACTTTTTCTTTTTACCAAAAGAAAAAGGGTTTTTTGCAGAGCCACGGGCCCGAAATTTTCAGGTTTAATAATATGATTTTGCAAAGCAAAATCATAGCTATGAATTTCCTTTGGAAATTCATATAATTTGGATAAATAACTTAAAAAAACAAAATTAATTTGTCGCAGGGGTTATCTGTGTCTGCGGCTTCTTCTTGCCCAATCAGCCTTTTGGCTGATTGGGCACAAAAATTTTGCCAACGGCAAAATTTTTCTTGCTCGGACATTCCGGGTTAATGCAGAAACCCCAGGGTCGTGTTCCGCCGAAGACCATAATTGTTGAATAATCGCATTGTTTGCACCTTCCGGACTCCTTTAGTTTCCCTTTTGGTAGCGATATAATGTAATTACACTTGGGGTAATTGGCACAGCCTACAAATTGCGATCCGAATTTTGATTTTCTCAGCACAAGGTTACCACCGCATTTGTGGCATGCCCCAAGTGAACTTGCAGTTCTTGTGGAAAGAAGAGAGCCCGCAAGTGCTTTTCCAATCTCCGACTCATTCTCCTTAAATTCATTTGAAATTTTTATTATGGTTTCTCTTCCTTCCCCTATAACTTTTTCACTTGGTATCTTTCCTGCTTCAATACCCTCCATTTCCTTTTCAAATTTCCTCGTAAGTTTTTCGCTCAAAACCTCTGGGCAGTATTTACCAAGCGTATCAACCACATTCAGGCCGAGGGGGGTTACCTCAATTGTCTTTCCTTTTAGATAACCTCTCCTGAATAATATGTCTACGATCTGTGACCTTGTAGCCTTTGTCCCCAAATTCTTTTTCTCCATTTCCCTTATTATGGATGCAGGAGTATACTTTTTTTGAGGTTTTGTTTCTTTTTCATGGATTTTTATGTCTTCAACATTTAATTCCTCTCCCTTCTCAAGAGATGGAAGTTCCTCCTCCTCGAATTTTGCATATTTTCCATACAAATGGTGCCATCCCGCATCTATTGTTCTCGTTCCCTCAGCAACAAAGATTTCAGAATTATTGTCCAATTTTATATTTACGGTTTCCCTTATTGCAGGTTCCCCGAATGTTGCAAAAAATCTCCGGACAATAAGGTCATAAATTTTACTTGCATCCGCATTAAGGTTTTTTGGAATTTCACCGGTGGGATATATTGCAGGATGTGCCGGATCTTTCTTCTTTCCATTGTTTGGCTTTATTTTTTTCTTTTTTATTAGCACATCTGCAGACTGGCCATACTCCTGAATCCTCCCAAGATTCTCTATTATACGACTGTAATTTATCCCTGGCGGCAGTTGCTGACTTGAGGTTCTTGGGTAACTGATGTATGCATTTGTATATAATTCCTGCGCCACTTCAAGTGTTCTTCTTGGGTCGATTTTCAATTGCTTGTAAGCCTCTGTCTGCAGTGTTGTCAGATCAAATGGTGTAACTGGAGGTTGTTTGAATTTCTTTTTTTCAACCTGAACAACCCTTGCGATATTACCACAATTATCCTTTGCCTTACTTGCCTTGTCCTTCTCCCAGAATTTATCTTCAGAATGAAATGCGCTTAATCTTTTTTCACCCTTGCTTGAGATCATCTCAATCTGCCAGTAGGGTTCGGGCTTGAATTCAGATATCAATCTGTCCCTTGCCGCCAGAATTTTCAGCGTAGGTCCCTGAACCCTGCCGATGCTCAGCGTTACATAGCCATGTGCCCTCCTCACAGCAAGTGTTAATGCCCTTGAGAGATTAATGCCCCAGTACCAGTCAAGCGTGTGCCTTGTAAGTCCGGCATATGCCATCCCCTTGTTTATAGGCTCCAAATTTTTATAGGCATTTATTATTGATTCTGAAGTAAGGGTTGAATATCTCATCCTCATGACATTTTCCTGCAAGGGATCCTGGTTACAGGCATGCTTTATTACATTAAATCCAATAACCTCACCCTCTATGTCATAGTCGCATGCATTTATGAAATTATTGCATTTCTCTGACAAAAATTTTATGTTTTCAAGATATTTTTTCGTGAATTCCGATGCCTTGGTTACCTTATAACTTGGCATCCAATCGATGTCAAAGACAGGATACGTCCATGTTCCCTTCTTTTTCTCATTAAGCCCGTAGATATGACCGACTGCAGGGACAATAAAATTGTCATCTACTCTATAGTAGGAAATTCCATTCCTTGAAATCTTCTCTGCATTACCCAGGGAATTCGCAATTCTTTCAGCAACATTCGGCTTTTCCGTAATTATCAGGGTTGGCATCTTTCCTAAATTAGTTTTCTTTGGGGATACAAACACTTTCTTTTCTACAGAAAGGGTTTGTCTTTCAGCAACATTCGGCTTTTCCGTAATTATCAGGGTTGGCATCTTTCCAAATTGTTTTTATTCTTACATCATAAAATAGATAGAAGTAATATAAAAAGGTAAATGAAACTTGTAATCGGCCTTTGCGGTAGAATTGGTTCAGGAAAAACAATAGTAAGCGAATATTTGCATAAAAATTACAGTGCAAGCCAGAGAAGATTTTCGCAGATATTAATGGATATTCTTGACAGACTGTATCTACCTCATGATAGGGAGTATCTCCAGAAATTTGGGGCCGCATTGAGAAATTCGATAGGTCCCGATGTAATCGTAAATGCATTTGAAAAGGACATAGCGAATGAAAAAAATAGGATTGTTGTGATAGATGGAATAAGATATCCTAACGAGGTTGAATTGCTTAGAAAATTTGAAAACAATATCCTGATTTACATAAATGCACCTGCAAAAATCAGATACGAGAGATGTAAAATTCGTGGAGAAAAGGGGGAGCAGGATATAACATTTGAGGAATTCATGGAGTCCGAAAACAGGGAAACCGAAAGAAGAATTGATGAAATTGGGGATATAGCAGATTACAAAATAGACAATACAGGGGCTATAAATGAGTTATACGGGGGGATTAAGGAAATAATGAAAGCAAGGAAGATTTTGCTTTAGCAAAATCTTAACTCACAATGTGGCTGAGGCGAAGCCTCAGACATATGTCGGAGAGGCGAAGCCTCTCCGCCACATACTTTGTATTGCGATAACAATTTTACTTTAATACGAAACCCTTCAGGTTTCGTAGCTACGAAATTCCAAAGGAATTTCGTATTAGGCAAAATTTTACTGTTCTGTAATTTCAATTACAGAACATCAAGAATTGTTTAATATTAAACCGGTTTTTTGTCCTCATAAATTATAAAAGCCGTTACCTGACATCCGTAAGCGATTTTAGAGGCATTAATTTTGCTTTTTATATTAGCAAAAAATAATAATTAACCTGTTATAAGCATCTTTTTTTTAATTTAGCTTGTTGCCTTTAGGTCTATTGAACTATACTGCACTCATTAAGCGTGTGTAGTGCATTTAGTTTGTTGGCTTATCGGGTTTGGTATATACAAAAAATGGACTCTATAGTTAAGGATGCGATAAGATACGGGGCCGTATCTGAGGAAAAAAAATCAGATGATGAATTTACCGGGGCAGACAGGCTTAGGATTGCTGTTCTTGGAACTGGTGGCGGGGGTAACAATACGATAAACAGACTCTCCAGGATCGGGGTTACTGCTGGTGTCGAACTACTTGCCTGCAATACAGATGCCCAGGACCTGAAGAAGATAGATGAGGGGATAACAAAGATCCTTATAGGATCTAAACTAACACGCGGGCTTGGTGCAGGCGGTTTTCCCGAAATTGGTGAAAAGGCCGCGGATGCAAGCAGACACGAGATTGCTAATCTTCTGAATGGCGTGCATCTCATATTCCTTACTGCAGGTATGGGCGGTGGAACTGGTACGGGTTCCGTTCCAGTCATTGCTGAAATCGCAAAGGATGCGGGAGCAATAGTGGTTGCAATCGTAACATTCCCATTCAAGATGGAGCGTTCGAGGCTTGAAAAGGCCCGGGAGGGTATAGACAAGTTAAGAAGGGTTGCTGACACCGTCGTTGTAATAGACAACAACAAACTTGTTGAGTATGTTCCAAACCTTGCGATAGACAAGGCATTCATGGTAGCTGATGAGATAGTTGCAAGGGCTGTAAAAGGTATAACGGATACGATCTTTGAGCCTAGTTTAATCAACCTTGACTTTGCTGATATAAAATCTGTTCTCGGCGGTGGAAGGGTCTCTGTTATAAGTGTTGGTGATGGCGAAGGTCCTGACAAGGTTGAAACTGCCGTTAAGAATACACTAGCTCATCCACTGCTTGATGTTGACTACAAGGGTGCAACTGGTGCATTGATTCACATAACTGGTGGGGAGGATATGACAATAGGCGAGGCAAACAGGGTAGGACAGATATTAACGCAGGAGATGGACCCGAATGCCAATGTAACCTGGGGTGCAAGGATTAATCCAAAACTGAAAGACAAGATAGAGGTTATAAGTATAATGACCGGTGTTCACTCCCCTAATCTATTAGGCGCAAGTGAGAGGGGTACTGGAAGGGCTTATATCTACACGCCTGAGGTCGATGACTGGGGCGTAGGGATACGCAGTATATAAAAATAATTATAAGGCAATTTATACAAAAAATGGACTCTATAGTTAAGGATGCGATAAGATACGGGGCCGTATCTGAGGAAAAAAAATCAGATGATGAATTTACCGGGGCAGACAGGCTTAGGATTGCTGTTCTTGGAACTGGTGGCGGGGGTAACAATACGATAAACAGACTCTCCAGGATCGGGGTTACTGCTGGTGTCGAACTACTTGCCTGCAATACAGATGCCCAGGACCTGAAGAAGATAGATGAGGGGATAACAAAGATCCTTATAGGATCTAAACTAACACGCGGGCTTGGTGCAGGCGGTTTTCCCGAAATTGGTGAAAAGGCCGCGGATGCAAGCAGACACGAGATTGCTAATCTTCTGAATGGCGTGCATCTCATATTCCTTACTGCAGGTATGGGCGGTGGAACTGGTACGGGTTCCGTTCCAGTCATTGCTGAAATCGCAAAGGATGCGGGAGCAATAGTGGTTGCAATCGTAACATTCCCATTCAAGATGGAGCGTTCGAGGCTTGAAAAGGCCCGGGAGGGTATAGACAAGTTAAGAAGGGTTGCTGACACCGTCGTTGTAATAGACAACAACAAACTTGTTGAGTATGTTCCAAACCTTGCGATAGACAAGGCATTCATGGTAGCTGATGAGATAGTTGCAAGGGCTGTAAAAGGTATAACGGATACGATCTTTGAGCCTAGTTTAATCAACCTTGACTTTGCTGATATAAAATCTGTTCTCGGCGGTGGAAGGGTCTCTGTTATAAGTGTTGGTGATGGCGAAGGTCCTGACAAGGTTGAAACTGCCGTTAAGAATACACTAGCTCATCCACTGCTTGATGTTGACTACAAGGGTGCAACTGGTGCATTGATTCACATAACTGGTGGGGAGGATATGACAATAGGCGAGGCAAACAGGGTAGGACAGATATTAACGCAGGAGATGGACCCGAATGCCAATGTAACCTGGGGTGCAAGGATTAATCCAAAACTGAAAGACAAGATAGAGGTTATAAGTATAATGACCGGTGTTCACTC
>JAKFXM010000012.1:0-1101 GCA_021731385.1 Methanobacteriota archaeon | reverse complement strand
CAAACAGGGTAGGACAGATATTAACGCAGGAGATGGACCCGAATGCCAATGTAACCTGGGGTGCAAGGATTAATCCAAAACTGAAAGACAAGATAGAGGTTATAAGTATAATGACCGGTGTTCACTCACCGCATCTATTGGGTTATGGCGAAAGAGATACTGGAAGGGCTTATATCTACACCAGAGAGATTGATGATTGGGGTATAAGAAAAATATAGATATTGGAGGTAAGAAAAATGAGTATTAGATTATCCGAGTTATACGGAAAGGACATTTATACACAACGGGGAATGTATGTAGATAAGGTTGAGGACATCGTACTGGACATAAAAAAGGGGGAAGTAATGCAACTATGCTTTAAACAACTGAAGGGTACTGTAATATCTGCAGAGGATATAAAAAAGGTATTGCAGACGGAGAGCATAGGTTATGGTGATGTAGTGGCAGTTGATGACATAATACTATGCCAAAAAGCACCATCTGTGCCAAGAAAACCGGCAACAATTCCGAGAAAATAAATATAAAACATGGGGTGAATCAAATGAAGTTTGGAGGGATTTTTGGGAAAAAAAAGGAAGAACGGGAAATTGATGTAGAAACTTATATAAAAGATTTAGGTGTAGATGAAAGTGGGGTAATTGAACATGAGGGTATAACCTATGTTAAGCCTATTGAACTGAGTGGAGAGAACAAGGATGTTGACATTGTTACCAGAGAGCTAAAAAAGCGCAACATTCTTATAGTAAACGCAGCCCCACTATTCTCTGACAAGGTAAAACTCAGGGAAATGATAGATAAGTTGAGAAATACATGTGGAGACATTGGCGGGGATCTGTGCAGAATTTCAGCGGAAAAGATATTAATTGTGCCAAGTGGTATGGAGATATTACAAAGGGCTCCGGAAAAAAGATTGTAAAGAACGGATTTTTCAGGTGTATCCATGACAAGAAAAATTTCCTTTCAGGAAATTTTTGTGCCCAATCAGAGCTCTGCTCTGATTCGGGCAATGAAAAAATTTATCTTTGGTAGCCTTATTATACTATATCTACTTGCCATTTCAGCATGTGCTGAGAACAATATCATCTATGTAAAGTCTGATTC
>JAKFXM010000163.1 GCA_021731385.1 Methanobacteriota archaeon | reverse complement strand
TTGGCCGGGTGTTATCTTCCAAAAGCTTTCGCTCTTTTTGAGATAGCGTAATTGTAATCGGCGGGCGAGGCATATTACTAATACGCAGTATTAGTTTTTAAACTTAATTTACGGACGGTCTACTAGTAAATCATCTAGGATAACCAATGTGTCCTGCTCTTCTAAAGCTAAGGCTAAAACACCGGCTTCACCACACCCAAGATCCGTCACCAATCTTATAATATTTGGGGTGGGAATTGGCTTAATCTGAATCCAGGGATAGTCAGAAATATCTGGGATATCCTCCCCCTCAACTTGACCTTGTTCTAACTCATTGGCAACAGTTTCTGGAATGCTAATCTTCCCATAGAGTTCCTTGAGTAAGTCCAGACGGCGCAAACGGTGGAGATAGAGGACTGCAGAAGTATCACATATCACAATCTTAGGCATTTTGCATATCACGCTTAAGTTCCTCGGTTGTTAGATTGAAAATAGAGACCCCATAGCGCCCTAATATCTGAAGGAAACCAACCCGGGAAAGACCCGCAAGTTCAGCTGCTCGTCCAGAGGAGAGTTTGCCTAATTCATACAGTTTCACAGCCGCTGCAATGCGAATCTCACGTGATAAATCTTTTGAAGTCTCTTTCAAAGAAAGTAATACTTCATCAGGAAGTTCAATTTGCACCATTTTCATTTTGTTAAGAATATATGGGCAATTAAATTTAAAAAGTGTTGATAAATATTTTTCTTTTTCTTTTGGATTTAATAATATAAAAACCATTGATAAAACAATGTTAGATATCGTAATTATCCTCCTGATTTCCGTAGTAATCCTTGCAAAATCCGCGCAGATTGTAATAGACAATTCAATAACGCTTGCAAGATTCTTCAGAATCAGCGAACTTACAGTAGGCTTTATACTGATTTCCATTGCTACTTCTCTCCCTGAATTAGCCGTATCAACCATTGCATCGCTTGAGAATCAGACAGGAATTTCAGTGGGAAATGTTCTTGGGGCAAGTATTGCAGATATTGGAATTGTTCTTGGGATAAGCATATTCCTTTATACAATACCCATTTCCAAAAAAGAAACTACCCGCGTGATAAAAATTCTTATAATTACATCAATCCTTCCCCTGATAGTGCTCCTTAACATGGGCTCTTTTGCAGGCATCATACTTCTGATTATCTTTATAATCTATGCGTATTCTATTCTGCAACAGAAAATGAGCCTGGATGGTATGGAAAGAATAAAACCCGAGAAGGCCGTAACCAGCGCATTTATGTTCATGATCGGAATCCTGCTCATTATCGGGAGTTCAAAATATGTGGTTGAGTCCGCAGTTGAAATTGCAACATTGCTCGGAATTTCAAATGCATTTATTGCAGCAACGGTAATATCGCTTGGAACGACACTTCCGGAACTTGCAGTGAGTGTCTTTGCTATGCGAAGCCGGCATTTCTCACTCGCAATCGGGAATGTCATTGGCAGTTGCATTACAAATCTAACCCTGATTCTCGGAATTGCCGCCGTAATAAATCCTCTGGTCATAAATCTCTTTGCGTTCCTGAATTTGATTATTTTTCTGGTAATCATGAATTCTGCACTTATCTATTTTCTTCATTACAGAAAAAATCTGGGAAGAAATGAAGGCTTTGTTCTGATTGGAATCTATCTTATATTTCTGGCTTCCGCAATACTTGTTGAGATAAGGACATAAAAAATGATAAAAAAAATTAGGAAAATAGATGGTAGGATTGTGGAATTCAAGCAGGAGAAGATAACAAATGCCATATCCAAAGCCATCAGTGCTGTGAATTCAAAAGACGAGAATACTGCCAGAAAATTGTCACATAGTGTAGTTGAAATTCTTGAAAAAAAATTTCCAGAAAAAATTCCTTCAGTTGAAAATGTTCAGGGCATTATTGAAAAGGTTCTTATAGAAGAAGGTTATCCTGATGTTGCAAATGCCTGCATTCTTTACAGAAAAAAGCGCACGATGAAAAAAACACTTAAAAAAATTAAAGGGCACGCAAGATTATATGCTGGCTTCATTATACTGGGGCTGGCAGTTCTTTTATTTCTCTCAGTTATCCGGGCGAGCATATTCTCAGAGATTCCTGAAGAAAAGAGGATATGGTTCGAACTCTCATTCCTGTTGCTTGCAGCGATTTCTGCAGAATTGCTTGTAGTGTATCTAAAGCAGCCCATGGTAATGGTATTGCTTCTTCTCGGTATTATTATCAGCCCAAGTGCGGTTTCCATGGTATATCCATATATAGCAGAAATTATTATACTTCCCCTTTCCATCATAGGGGTAAAATTATCTATCGCCCAAACAATCCCGCATTTAATACCAACTGAAGGAACTGTCCGTATCTTTGCACAATTGGGCTCGATATTTCTGTTGTTCAAGATAGGCATGCATTCGGAGATAAAGCAGATCTTTAATAGCAGGAACTTTCTAGTTGGTTTTATTGGCGTTCTTATTCCATTCATCGGCGGATACTATTATGCTGTTTACACGGGTCATGGCTTCAATTATGCTATGTTCTTAGGTGCAGCGCTTACTGCCACAAGCGTCGGGGTTACAGTTGCCGTTCTCCATGAATTCAATGTCCTTGATAGGGAATTTGCAAAAATCATTCTCGGTGCTGCGGTAATAGATGATATTCTTGCACTTCTTGCTCTTTCTCTTGTAGTAAATTTCCCGTCAACATTGGACATGGCAAGTATTTCACCTTTACTTTCCATTCTTGGCATGGCAGCCATCTTCGTAGTCGGCGGGATAAAATCTGGCCAGTACATCGTTTCAAGATATTTTGACAAATCCCTTGAGGATGGAAAAATTCCAAATACGACATTCCTCGGAATTCTTGTATATGTGCTTTCCTATGCCTATGTGGCAGAATTTATAGGATTGTCTGCAATTGTAGGCGCCTTCATTGCAGGGATAACGCTCAATTACAGCAGGATTACGGAGAAATTATTTGAACTCTTCTATCCATTGGAGGCATTCTTTACACCAATTTTTTTCATTTCATTGGGTATGTTTGTCGACATTTCTGCATTAATATCCAATATTGTACCAATCCTGATAATTACCTTAATTGCCATAGCAACAAAATTATTTGGCTGTGGAATTGCATCAAGGCTTTCCGGAGCCAATGTAAAGGACAGCATCCTGGTCGGCATTGGCATGATTCCAAGAGGGGAAATAGCATTGATTATCGGATTGTTTGGGCTTACGGCAACCACAGCCACAGGAGAACCAGTGCTTCATGCAACAGAGTATTCCATTATTGCATCGATGGCGTTTCTCACTACAGTGATGGTTCCTTTTGTTCTTCAGAGGGCTTTGTCTATGCTGGGATACAAATAATATGGTTAAATATTAAATAAACAATAATATTTTACACAAATTAAATCTGGTGATCAAATGAAAAGGCTTTTTGCAGGTATATTGTTAATTGGGCTGGTTATTATCCTTTTGTTTGTGTTCTCCAACCAGTTTTTAATTTGTAATGCCCCTTACATGCGCGTAGGGGATATTTGCTGTCTGGATGCAAATAATAACGGGATATGCGATGAGAACGACCCAACAACTACAATAGAGACAACAACCACTACTACGACACTAACTACTTCTACCACAACAACCACTACAGCAACTACATCAACTATTAATATACTGCCAGAATGTTATCAAAATTTTGATTGTGGTATAAATGGCACAGAAATAATAAGGAATTACACCTGTTCTCAAAATAATATCAATAGGCAATATGTAGTATACAGATGCGTAAATCCGGGTACACCACATGCTAAATGTATTGGAACTGAAAAATGGGAGATTATAAAAAGTTGTGAGGGATATGAAAAATGTGCAGAGGGAAAAGAGGTATGTGAACCTAAATTATAGTATACTCAGATTTTCATTTCCCGAATCAGAAACTATAAGTTTCTGACCCGAATCAGCGACTTCGGTTCGAGACCTTTGGTCTCGAAACTTCGACAGCTTCGCTGTCGAATTGTCGCTGATTGGGCCCGAATTTGCTGAAAGCAAATTGGGCCCGAATGAGAATTTCATTCTCATTGGGCACAAAAATTCGCTTTGCGAATTTTTCTTGTTGGGCACAAAAATTTTACCTCCCGATTGAGCCTTCGGCTCAATGGGCCCGAATTGGGCTTTGCCCAATTGGGCCCAAAAACTGCTATGCAGTTTTTCGGGCCCAAAAATTCCTTTGGAATTTTTCGGGTTGGTAAAATTTTTCTTGTCTCAAGAACCATCATTACATAGGGCGAAATTTCAACCTTTTTAGGGTCAACCCATTCCACGATACCCTCATAGGGCAGATTCTTATCAGGCTTTATTTCCCTGCCCCCAACATTGCACCGGAAAAGAAATGAAAGGTGATAATGACCTAAAACAGGATAGAAGAACATCCCAACAGGATTTTTCAATCTTCTAAAATTTCCCTCTATTTCATCCTTGCCAGTAATCTCTGCATCAAGCCCGGTTTCTTCCTTAATTTCCCTTATCACTGCATCCTGAGGCAATTCACCTTCATCAACATGTCCTCCCGGAAAGTGCCACATGCCCTTCCATGGTTCTTTTGTTCGTTTAATAAGAAGGACTTTATCTTTATCAAAGACAAGTGCTGCGGTTGTCAGTTCGATTTTCATGGCAGTATATTAATTCCATAAACGAATTTATTAATGGGTGAATTTAATGAAGGATGCAGATGCGGTATTTGAAGTATCTTATGAGGTTTGCAACAAGGTTGGCGGGATATATACTGCAGTCAGTTCCAAGGCAAAGCAGATAGTCGAATATTATGGGGATAACTATTATGCAATTGGCTTTTTTGATCCTGCAAAGTCGAAGATAGAGTTCGATGAGAAAGGAATTCCAGAAGAATTTGAGAAGGTCTTCAAGAATTTAGAGAAACATGAGATAAAATGCTACTATGGCACATGGCTGATCCCCGGAAGACCGAATACAATTCTTATAGACCCGTCAAAATTCATTAAGAATGTAAATCAAATAAAAACGGATTTGTGGGATAAACACAAGGTGGATTCGATAAATTCCGACAATACATTCAATGAGCCGGTTGTATGGGCTATTGCAGTCGGAATGTTTCTTGTCGATCTGCTTAAAACAGATAAATTCAAGAACCTGAAATGCGTTTCCCAGTTTCATGAATGGCTTTCCGGCGCAGCTTTACTTTATCTGAAAGAAAATTTGAAAGATGCCGCAACAGTGTTTACAACGCACGCGACGATGTTGGGCAGGGTTATGGCCGGGGCGGATGTAGATATCTTCAGGATAGTTGATGAGGGGATAAAAAAAGGGGAAGTTGCCAGCATGGATCTGGCAAGGCAGTATGGGGTCATTGATAAACACACAGTGGAAATTGCATGTGCAAATAATTCAGATATATTCACTACTGTAAGTTCAGTCACTGCAAATGAAGCAGAATACATCCTCGGAAGAAAGCCGGATTTGATACTTCCTAATGGCATAGACATAAGCAGATTCCCTACGGCAGAGGAAATTCACATACTGAGAAAGAAGTACAGAAAACAGACAAAAGAATTTTTCACTGCATATTTTTCCAGGTATTATGACTTCGATCTTGAAAACATAAGAAGCATATTCATCTCAGGGAGGTATGAATTTCACAACAAGGGAATTGACCTTTTCATTGATGCACTTGGGAAATTGAATGGGAAATTAAAACAAAGCAAATCCGATAAGACCGCAATAGCATTCATCTTCATACCTGCAAAGATAAGGGGCGAGAACATAATGATACTCAAGAACATAGCATTGTATGAGGGAATGGAGGATAATGTAGACAATACACTTCCCGATATAAAGGAGAAAATACTGAATCTGCTTACGAATGGGAAAATTCCTGAGGATATAAGCGATGTTCTCAGCGATGAATTCCTGCAAGCATGCAGGAGGATGATGGAGCACTTTACAGAAACCCGCGGAAGGGAACCGCCATTATGCACCTTTGATCTTAGCTACCCCGAACAAAATGACCTTATAATACGGTCGCTTAGGAATAACAATCTGCTGAACAGGAAGGAGGACAGGGTTAAGGCAATATTCTATCCGACATATCTATCGTCTGCAGACAGGCTTCTTACATTAGAATATGAACAGGCTGTTTTGACCTGCGATTTGGGCGTTTTTCCGTCATATTATGAGCCATGGGGTTACACCCCTCTGGAATCGGCAGCAATGGGAATTTTAAGTGTTACCACAGATATGACCGGATTTGGGAAATTCATAGAAGGTAAAGGCGACGGGATATATGTCCTTAAAAGAAAAAACCGTGAGTGGGATGATACGGTAGAGGACCTTGCAACCCGGATGTATGAGGTTGTAACCCTACCGGCGGATAAATTGGCAAAGCAGAGGATAGATGCAAAGGAGACTGCAGCACTCGCGGACTGGAAGATTCTGGTAAAGAATTACATTAAGGCGCATAATCTTGCATTGAAGAAGACCGAAGACCCATGACTGAAAACCGAAAACATGATGACATATATATGCGGCCGTCGGGATTCGAACCCGAGTTGCAAGCTTTTTGTCTGTTTTTTCCGTCAACCCGAAAAATTTCCTTTCAGGAAATTTTTGGGCCCAATTAGGCGAAGCCTAATTCGGGCGCTTTTGCGCCGAAGGCGGAAAAGGGTTGTTGGCAAGCTCGAGTGATAACCAGACTACACTACGGCCGCTTGAAAATTCAAATTTGCCGAAATAATTACTTCTTTGATAATTCATAATAGGTAGTGTATATGTTTTTTCTTTTGGGAATAAAAACACTTTTCTTTTTGGTAAAAAGGAAAA
>JAKFXM010000080.1 GCA_021731385.1 Methanobacteriota archaeon | reverse complement strand
CAATAGTATTTGACAAAAATATAACAGGATTCAATGATGCCCTAAAGGAGATAAAGCAAATACCTGAATTTGCAAAATTAGTCAAGGATGTTAAGAGTATTCGTAGTGAAGCTGAGGTTAGTGATGCGTTTATATACTCAACAAGAGGCTTTGCATTGTTGATGAGAATTTTTAACAGGAACAGGGACCTTATGGCTGTTCTTAATAAGAGAGACTTGCTATCCTTGTCAAGAGAAGCGGAGAGGCTTGACTGGAATGGTCTAATTCTTCAGGGAATTTCGCTGGAAAGAGATGGTATAGCATTCGGTATTAGGATATGGGACAAGACAAGAATTGATGGATTATCATCAAGAATCCATGAGGGATATAAAAAGGGCAGGTTTGACAAAATATCCAAGAATATTCCGAAAGATCATGCCAAGAGAATATCTGAGAATTTAGGTCTAATATCTGCAAAGCCGGGTATTGAGCCTGATGTTGTGCAGGAGATGATGAATTCCCTGATAAGAAAGAGGCTTACTGATGCGCTTCCTACAAAATCAATAGCAGATATTGCAACATTGGGGTTGGCCCCAGAGAGGATAATTAAAGAGAAAAAAAGGGGGGAATGGGATGTTGCAAGAGAATTTATAGGCAGAAATTACAGGTCTTCATTTGTAAGAAGGCAACTGCATCCATATCTGTGGTTAGAGGATGATAGATTAGGGATATATCAGAATCCATTCTTGAACAGGGTTTATCGTGGTGTTGATGTTAATGCCATTCGCTCTTATCTAAAGGAAGGAAAGATGCTTCCTTCCACGCGCGCTCCTGATATGCCATTTGCTGCAAGGGCAGGTACAATACCGACATCAAATAGTATCAACTATGCTGTAGGATTTGCTGGTTTTGACGGTGCCTTGATTGTATTTAACGAGGATATAGGAAAACTAACAGACGATATGAAGATAGAACCTGCCAGAAACCTCATTAGCAGGGAAATACCTACAGAATATGTAGATAGGATATACATCAGCAAGAAATCGTACGAGAAGATTATTGAAGAATATAAAGGCAGAAAATTCGACTCTGTAAGATCTTTGGAGGATGTCCTAATCCCTGTTGAAGATGATGATCTTCAATATAATTTAGCAAAGTCTGCTGTTGAGTATGAACATAAGAAGTATTTAGTAGAGATAAAAGATCCCATACGAAGGATAATAGCAGAATCCGGGGATATAGGAATAACACCTGAGGGGATATCTGATAACTATACCCTTAGGCACAGGTCAGGTACCTACAACGATAGAAGGAATGAATTTGAAGAAAAGGAATATGGGTTTATAAGAGACGCTGTTGCTGAGGTCTTTATTGAATTACAGGATGAATTTCTGCTAGTTCCTGATGTAAATGAATACGGGATAAGAACATTCAGGGCTTATGGAAAATCACCTGAAAAACCCCAGAATTTCACAACTGATTTCCTGTGGGGTGAATTGACAAGAGATGAGATAGAACTTGCAGAGAATGACCAGATAGGAAGTATTCTGAAAAAACTTGAACCTGAATCTCTTGAAAAATTAGAATCTTATTTTAAAGCTGAAGAAGGTGCAATTGCAGGATTTCCAATATCCAGACTCAGGACTGACAAAGAAGGAGTAATTAATGAAATTCTAGGCAGATTAATGGGTTTGGAGAATAAAGCAAAGATAAAGGCAATAGAAGAATCTTCAATGACAATTTTAAGTCTTGATAGAAGTCTTAAAGACATTACAGACATTGAACTCAGAAAAAACACAGAGGACATAGTAATTGAATTCTACTCAAGAACCGATGAAATTCTATCTGACCTCTTGGGGTGGAATAAGGTTGATTCATGTAAGATATTGCTTCTTGCAATACCACTGCACCGCAAGGAAATTAGAAAAGAAATATTCAAAGAATTCTATTTCAAGCCCGGAATTCTTATAAGAGGCCTGAATCCAGATCAGCAATTGGCTTTGCTTGTTTCTATCTACGATTGTCTCTGTAGTATTGCCTATGGGCATACAATCAGGCATATACCATCTTATGAGGCAGATCCTGCTAAAAACATAACTGAGATTCTTGATAAGATTTCAAGGGTTTACAGAGAACTCTATGAGGAGAATGCACCGGCAATCACCTTCTATGACCTGCATCCTGAGGCATACAAAGAGGAAAAGGAAGGAAAACATGCTGAGGATAGGATAATACTTCTTGGTGAGGAATTGCCAGAGAAACCCAACGAAAGGAAAGAGAAATTAAAAGAAATTTGGTTCAAGATTGGAGAAGCTTTTAAAGGACAAAAGGTAGAAGATCGGCTTAAGACGATTAGAGGGGTTCTGGATGATATTGACAGAAGTAAAAAGAAGAGCTCGGAAGTTGGAGATGAAATTACAGCAAGCCTAAGGGAATATGCCAAGGCTAATTTCCCGAATGATGTATATCTGGAGATTATATCTCCCCGCAAAACTGAGGAATTCCATATGGGTCTTCCGCTTGGCGAGATTATTGACAGACTAGGAGGAAGGATCAAAAAAGGCAGGGGAAGCGAAATTGGAAAGCCAGTTACTGAGATTAAGGCACCGGTTACTGAAGTTAAAACGGCTGAGGAAGAGGAATTTGAGGGGATATTCAAAAACCTGGAGGATAAGTTTTTTAGTGACGAATCATCCAGATACTGGAAAGCAGTTATAGAACGTTATGAAAAGGAAGCGAAAAATCCAGGGTTAATCAGGCTCTACTGGGTAGGAGCCCATATAAAGGAGAAATTGAATGAAGGATTGGGTCTAACTGAAATTGCCAGAGAGATAGAGCCAATTCTTCGAATAGCGGCAAATGAGAGAAAAAATGCAGGGTTTGAAAAAGATTACAACCGATTGATGTTGTTGTCTGAGAATTCTGGGAGACTAGTTAGTATAATCGGGGTGTTAATTGAGGGAAGAAAACTGATTCGTGAAACAGCGGCGGAGAGGAAGAAAATTAAAATCCACAGATTATCCGAAAAAGTTGATGAAGCATTCAGGAATTGGAGGGAAGCCCTCGCTGGGGAGGTATCTTCCAAACATTCTTCTGAATATTGGAAAGAAAAGGCAGAAAAATATGTAGAAGAAAGGAAATTGGGCATCGCCGGATGGTGTAGGGTCTGTGAGGTAGGGGCTTGTATAAGAGAGAAATTGACTGAAGGACTGGATTCGACGGAAATTGCTAAGGATGTAAAGCCAATTTTTGAAAAGGCATTAGAGAATCTGCAGGAAGGTAATCATAAATACGGCCACTATCAGTTGATGATACTGGTTGACAATGCTGAGAAACTGATTGAGAGATTGGGTAAGAAAGTAGCACCTGTTGAAAAACTAAAAGAAACAAAACCCATTGAAGAAAAATACATCCCCGAAGAAACCAGAAGAATTCTGGATAATCTGCAAAAAGAATTCGAAGGAACCGAAATTTCTAGATACTTGCAAGAAATTCAAAGAAAGGACATAGTTAGAATAGCGAATATTGTAAATGGGATACTTGAGGAAACGTATGAAGGTTTAACAGAAGATGACAGGAAACTTGCAGAAGACTTCTCTAAGGAGAGCGAAAAACTAAGCGACAATAAGAAAGAGGACTTGGAGGGTTATCTTCGAGCTATCAGGGATTCCATAATCTCGCGCGGATTCTGGGAGGGGCATGATGTGCAGAGATTTACCAGAGAGGATGCTATAAACATCGTAAGAAACTCGCTTGAGAAATTAAAAAATAAGGATAGAGATGGATTTAATATTGAATTATATAGATTGGGTGATCTTGAAAGGATACCCTACATAGCATATGAATTAACAAAAGGCCTTGCAGATTCCGGAATTTCTGATTCAAATTCCATTAATTTTGTTCGCGAAATTGCTGTTGAATTACTGAACATTACCCCGATAGAGACATTCGCAAAGGCACTTGAAGACCCTGACGAGAATCTGAACAAATTAGCGTCAGAAATACTTAGGGATTATGCAAAAATACATGGTGCAAAGTGGGCTCCGGTGGTAAGAATAGGCGACAGAGAGGGCTATGGCTTCTTCTATGGGTTTGGCAGACATCTTTTTAACTTTTTGGATATAGCAACAAAGAATGAGCAGAAGGAAGCTTTGCTGAAGCATCTACAGACTATTGATAGTGAATTAGCCAAGTCAACGGAAGGTGCTGAATATCTGCAAGATGGAGATAAACGAATAAAAATTTTTAATGATGGGAAAGAGATTGCTGCACTTGAAATTAAAGACGACTTGTGTTATCTTAGAAGAGAAGGTAAAGAGGATATTGAACTGGGCATGGCTAAATACAAGGATGGTAAATTTGGGATATATGTTCCTGCTCCTGAGATGCTGAAGGTTTATAGTGCCCTAAAGAGGTATGAGGAGAAGAAATACAATAAAGTACGGGGATTAATCAAGGATATAAATACAAATGAAGAGCATAGAATAGAACTAGCAAAAATCCTGAGGGTAGAGGGTTTGGATATTACACCTGAGAATCTGATGGGTTTGTATTATCTGGATATAGAAAGATTAGAATTAGTAGGTGAGCGCGGAATTATCCTGTATCCTATAACAATTGCAGTTCCTCATGAGAGATGGGATAACTTTGTTAAAAAATTAAGGGAGATAAATATTGGTGGCGCATCAATGTACATTAAATCCCTGGGGTTTTCTATTAACTTTATCGATGCTCTTGGAGGAAAGGAAACCAATATTCATGAAATAGTCCATGCTCTTTTTAGGAGTATTAGAGAGATCGAAGGTATTAAATGTCCTGAAGTAGACCGTCACCTTATTAGTGAAACTACTGCTTTTATCATTGATGGAAGATACTCGTTGGGGGATATAGAAAAAGACCTCATCTCTTATTACATCGAACGCTACATTAGGGGAGGATATTTATTCAGCTGGGATAGTGTCCCTGGAGACGACAGCAGGTTGCTCCTGGAATCCCTCGTGGATGATTTTGAAATAAAATGGGCAGAAGATGCAGAAATCATTAAATCAGAGGACGGTAAAACAATACATATCTCCGGGGGCGAAAACTGGGTCGAAATAACTGTTGACAAGGATAACAAAAAAGCGATACTGAAAACCAATGACGGAAAAATAAAGGACCTGAATGTTGAAATTGAGAATGGTAAGCTGAACATATATCTAAGTATCTTAGCTGAGGAAGACCGTGGGAAATATCTGGAATTAATTAAGGCAAAGTTAATTCCTGTAGCAAGATACATCAATGAGGTATACAAAAACAGATTCTTTGATGTAATGTCTCGTGTTAAGAGCATTGACGAGCTTTATGAGAGATTCGAGAAGGATGTCAGGACGGAAAAAGAGAGTATAGAAATCATAAATAACAGTGAAAATAGAATAAATGACCTCCTGAGTATGCGAATATGGGAAATCCCGGAAAATGCAGTGAAAGACACTCTTAGCAGATATGCAAAAGCAGCTGAAAATCTTATTTCCATAGGACTCATTTCAAAAGGGATTGAATCACTAAAAAAGGCTGGTGAATGGTACACTGAAATGGGATTCCTCTATTCTGGGATGGATGAAACTGAAGAATCGGGGCTTATGTACAAATCCGCGTTAGAGATCTACAACAAACTGTTGGATATAGAAAAACCCGATGACCTGCTAAAAGCCATATATGTAAGGGATATCAGTGAGTGTTATAATTGCATGGGGGATGTAAACAGTGCTATTTCTTCATGCGTGAAGTCAATTGAATTGCTGCAAGGGATGGAAAGGGTAAATTATGTAGAACTAAACAAGAGCAGAGAGTTATTAGCCAGTCTCTATGAGAAAAACGGCCAAAAAGATAAAGCTGCGGAAATTTATGTTAATATCGCAGATAGCGAGCTGCAAACCGAACATCTAAAGGATGCAATGGGTGCAATTCCGTATATCCGAAAGGCCATAGAACTGGATTATCCAAGAGATAAAATTCCATCAATCGAGAAATTTATCAATGATAACTCTTCAAGGACTTACAAAGGGATAGAGGGGGTTATAGCCGACTCAGAAAGTCTAAATACTACAAATAAATCCGTAATAAATGCCCTTAGGAACACTTTTAAAGACGGATATGCTGAAAAAATTCTCCAGTTATATAGAGAATACAAGAGGTGGCAGATAGGACAATACAATGGAGAAATTGAAGGGAAACCTTATTCTACACCTTATGAGAATGTTCTAAAAGGGGCTCTGACATCGGGGGTATACAATAATCTGTTGAAATCTGGGATAAACACAGAGGATATTAGAACCCTATTTGATGATATACTAAGGGAGGATATATGGTGGAAAGTAAGTGCTAAAAATAAGTATGGGGGGATGGGGAGGATTATAACGGAACTGGAAGGTTTAAACATTATAAATAAATCTGTAATAGACACACTTAGGGATATTTTTGGAGAAGCTTATACTGAGAAAGTAATTCGTCTATATGACGAACACAAGACATGGCGAATAGAATACTGGGAGGAAGAATATTCAAGAAAACCACATGCCAAGCCTTATGAGGAAGTTCTAAAGAAAACCCTAACACCACAAGAATATGACACCCTACTGGAATTGGGTATAAATACAGAGAGTATCAGGCTTCTTTTTGACAAGATATTAGAAAGTGAGATAATAAAGAATCTGGGAATTGAAATCTCAAAATTAAAGGAAAAATCCCTGTCAGGAATCCGTGATAAGGCTCCTCTGCTATTCAACAGTATTCGTACCTATGTTCCTGAAAGAGAAAAAGACGAAATTCTTAGCAATTATATTGCAAAACTTGGATTCTATCTTGAAAAATTAGGCATTGATGTAAGTCCAGAAAATATCAGAATTCTGCT
>JAKFXM010000016.1 GCA_021731385.1 Methanobacteriota archaeon | reverse complement strand
AGATGTATTGAATTTTCAAGCCCCAAGTTCTTCTATAATATCAATTACCTCCTCATCTGTCGTCTGGTCAAAGTACTGGTAAAATTCACCAACCGCGCCAAAATACCTTGGCGCATAAAGGCATACAACCTCATCAACCTCTCTTTCCATTTTGTCAATTGTTTCTGGCGGTGCAACAGGAACTGCAATTATGATTTTTTCCGCCTTTTGATTTTTGACTGATTTTATCGCGGCAAACATTGTCGACCCTGTTGCAATCCCGTCGTCAACAAGAATTACCGTTCTGCCTTTTAAATTCAATTCCTTTACCCTGTATTTCTCAATCCTTCGCCTTATCTCTTCGATTTGCTTCCGCTTTTCAGATTCAATGTATTTTTCCGGTACATTAAGGTAAGAGACTAAATCCTGATTGAGAATTGTACTGCCATCCTCTGTAACAGCACCAATTGCAAGTTCCGGGTTGTAGGGCGCTCCGATCTTCCTTGGGATTATCAGGTTTAATTCCGATCCCATCGCTATTGCAATCTCCCTTGCGACAACAACCCCGCCTCTGGGGATTGCTAATATAATTGGATTTTCACCCTTAAATCTCATGAGTTTTCCTGCAAGCTGCTTTCCAGCGTCATGCCTGTCACGAAATATCATTCTCTATATCTTTTTTATACCGCTCCCTCTAATTCAGGATCATCAATCTGCATAAGGGCACTTCGTGCCCTTATCAACCCTGATTGTGAATTTCATCCAATGAATTCATCTATTCAATACCTTCTAATTCAGGATCATCAATCTGCTTTTTTGATTTCTTCAGGACATAATAACAGCGATCCCTGCCGCATATCTCAAACTCCGATTTATGGCAGAGCAGATTCTTGTGCTTGCAGAGTTCCCTCCTTATGTCGTTTTGGGTAGTTTTTGTCATCTTATCTTTTATTTGCAAATCTTCTATAAACATCCATCGTCCTTTCCGCAATCTTATCCCATGTGAAGTCCTGTACCGCAACCTCGCATTTTTTGCCCATCCACTTAACCCCTTCCGGAGAATCCAGGAGATAATTTATCCCCCATGCAATTGATTCAGGAGTAGGATAGACCTTCACACCGGTTACAAAATTGCATATAATCTCTCCCGGACCGCCTATGTCTGTTGCAACGACGGGTTTTCCTGCAGACCAGGATTCAAGCGTAATTATTCCAAATGGTTCATTTCTGCTTGGAACACAGACTATGTCGCACATGTTGAACAAATCCGGCAACTCGTCATTTGGAACATACCCCAGAACCCGTATCTTATCCTGAATCCCAAGATACCAGGCCCTCCCCTTCAGATGATCTATCATATCTCCTCCTCCGCCGGCAAAGATGAATTTTACATCCTGACGCTTTTTAAAAACCTCAGGAACAGCCTCAAGCAGCAAATCCGGGCCCTTCTGATAGGTCACCCTGCCAACAAAAAGCACAACGGGGTCAAGAGGCCAGATTCCGTATCTCTCCTTTATCCTTCCGGGATCAACCTTTTTTTTGAATTTTTTAGGATTTACGCCATTATAAATCACATTGATTTTCAAATCCGGTATCTGGTATTCCCTCATGATTTCATTTTTCATCGTTCCGGAAACGGTAATTATTGAACTGGATTCATAGCCGCCAAGCCATTCCCTGTGCGAAATTCTTCTTGAAAACCATGAAGAACTGAAATTTCCACCGTTTCTTCCCCATTCCGTAGAGTGACATGTCCAGATGAAGTTATAGCCTTTGCCGTATTTCAGATTCGTCATTGCATTGACGGTGTGCCAGTCATGCGCATGAAGAATGTCAAACCTTCCTACTTTATCCTCAACATAATCAAAGCAGCCGACCATTGCATTGCACATGTTGTCCATGTATTGCACAAAATCCGGGTCTCCATTAAAGATGCACCTGTGCTCCCATACACCATCCGGTATTTTTTCATGCTCCTTCTGTGAGCCAGAATTTCTCGTGAAGATGTGCACCTCATGTCCTAATCTTGAAAGCGCAGAAGCCAATTCACTTACATGGGCTGCAACCCCTCCAACTGAGATGGAGTAGAGTGACTCCCAGGAAAACATTCCGATTCTCATCTTTGTTATTTTTTTACCAGATTTTTATAATCTATTGCTGATTTTACGAGACCGACAAAAAGAGGGGCGGGCCTTTCCAACCTTGATTTGAATTCCGGGTGGAACTGGCAGGCAACAAAATATGGATGTACCTTCTCAGGCAATTCCAGAATTTCCATCAGATTCTTTTCAGGGAATTTTCCGGGGAATTTCAATCCGTTGCTATCAAGCGCCCCCGTGTATTTCGGATTTACCTCCCATCTGTGCCTGTGTCTCTCTGAAACCACATCCTGTTTGTAGAATCTATATGCTATGCTATTTCTCTCTATGTTGCAGTTATACGCCCCAAGACGCATCGTTGCTCCCTTTTTACTTATCTCCTTCTGCTCAGAGAGCAGGTCTATTACAGGATAGGGCGTTCTGGTATCCACCTCAGTCGTATTTGCATTCCTGAATTTGCATATATCCCTTGCATATTCAACAACAGCCAGCTGGAATCCGAAGCAGATTCCGAGAAATGGGATTTTTCTTTCTCTTGCGTATTTTATTGCATTAATTTTGCCTTCAACCCCTCGAGAACCAAAACCCCCAGGTACTAGAATCCCGTCAAAATTCTTTAGTTCTTCACTCTTTAATTCCTCTGCGTCAATCCACTTCAAATGAACCTTGCACCACATATAAGCGCCCGAATGTTTAAACGCTTCCTTTATGCTGAGGTACGCATCTTCCAAGCCGGTATATTTACCTATTATACCTATGTCTACCTCCTCCCTGTAATTGTCAAGCCTCTCAAGCATTGTCTCCCACTTGAGAGTATAGGTGGGCTTTCTATCCAGATTCAATTTTCTGATTATAATACTCCCAAGTTCCTGTCGTCTGAGAAGGGAGGGTAATTTATAAATTTCATCAACATCCGGATCGCTTAGAACCTCCTCCGGCTTTACCCCGCAGAAGAGTGCAATCTTCTCCTTTGTTTTCCTAGTCAGCTCTTTTTCACATCGGCCTATAATTATGCTCGGCTGGATTCCCAAAGCCGATAGTTCTTTAATGCTGTGTTGTGTCGGCTTTGTCTTCTGCTCTCCCGATGGAATTACGGGAACATATGAGAGATGGACGAATACAAATTTATTATCTGGTTCCATGCTCAATTGTCTTAATGCCTCTATGAATACCATGTTCTCCAGATCACCTACGGTTCCGCCAACCTCGATCAGGACAATGTCAGCCTTGAATTCCTTTATCCTTTTTTTTATTTCATCCGTTATATGGGGAATAATCTGCACAGTCTTCCCAAGGTAGTCCCCCCTCCTTTCCTTCTCTATAACCGTCCTATAGACCTTTCCAGTGGTTATATTTGAGTCTGATGTAAGGTCAATGTCCATAAATCTTTCATAATGCCCCAGATCTAGATCAGTTTCGCCGCCATCATCAAGAACATAGACCTCGCCATGCTCATAGGGATTCATGGTACCGGCATCAACATTCACATAACCGTCAATCTTTATGGGAATCACGCTATATCCCCTGTCCTTGAGAATGCGCCCTATAGAAGCAGTTGTAACGCCCTTTCCAAGCCCGGATAAAACCCCCCCCGTAACGACAATGTAGTTCACTTTCTCTGGATGCTCTGTAATTAAAATTACAGAGCAGTTAAGATTTTGCTTCCCGAAAAATTCCTTTGGAATTTTCGGGCAAGAAAAATTCGCATAGCGAATTTTTGTGTGGCCGAGAGGCTTGTGGCAGAGGCTTCGCCTCTGACACACACCCGAGCCTTTGAGGCTCGGTTGTGTCGCCTCTCGGACATATATTCTGGAGAGACAAAGTCTCTCCAGATACATGCCCAATTAGCGACATAGTCGCTAATTCGGGCCCAATGAGAGCAATGCTCTCATTCGGGAGGTTCAATCGGGTAGCAAAATCTTCTTGGGTTGGATAATTAGATGAATATTAAGATTAGGAATGCGATTGATAGGATAAATATACCCTTAAATGCGTCTAAACTGTCTTGAAATTCTCCGCGATTTTGGGATAATGTTTATTATTTTTTTGCCTTCTAATTTTCCAACACCTATTATGTCCTCTCCTGATTTTAGGATATAACAGCCAGCAGGTTTCTCTTCGGTCACCCCTATGTCAAATCCTGACATTACATCAATTGCTTCCTTTTTGTCAATGTCTAAAATTCTCATTGTCGCAGTTCTACCGATAATCTGTGCGCCTTCAATAGACGGGATAAATTTATCGTCATGAATCGTGCCGAAATGAAACCCGATCCACTCTATTGGAATTTTTGGAATTTCCTCTCCGGAGTAAATGAAAATTTTTTTGCCCTTCTTTTTCTCATCCTTGATGAAAAATTTAAATTCTGCCGGATTGAAATCAGAACCGAATTCAAGATTTATCTTCCTCACCAATTCCAAGACCTCTTCCCCCGTCATTAATCTACGCATTTTTCCTGATTCTCGCAATGAAATAGGATTCAGTATCGTTATCCTGAGGCAGAATCCTTATGCAGTTCCTTGTTAAATCCGTAATCCCCATTCGTGTTTTAAGATTTTTAATCTTAATTTCCTCAATTTTCGCATCATCATATCTATCCAACAGAAATTCAATAATCCCTTCGTTCTCCTCTCTGCTTGTCGTGCATGTAGAATAAACCAGAATTCCTGAATCTCTCAGGCATTCATAAGCAGACGAAATAAGTTTCTTCTGCAGGTTGCTCAATCTTTTAACCCTGTCAAGGGACCATCTCCTTATTACATCGGGATTCTTTCCCGCAGTGCCTATATCCGAGCATGGAGCATCAAGAAGAACCTTGTCGAATCTTTCGCCAAATTTTTCGTAACCGCAGCCATCCTGTCTTGTCACAATTGTATTCGAAACCCCGCATCTCTGCAGATTTATCACAAGCGCCCTTACCCTGACATAACTTCCTTCATTTGCGACAATTGTTCCCTTGTTCCCCATGTACTGAGCTATCTGCGTTGTCTTTGAACCCGGCGCTGCGGTAAGGTCGAGGATTTTGTCAGTTGATGTTGGTTCAAGAATTAATGGAGGGATCATTGATGAAGAAGTTTGGATGTAGTAATATCCAAGCTGATGCTCGACGGTATCCAACTCGAAATCCGAGTCAACCCGTAAACCCTCATCGCACCATGGAATCTGGCTGAAGGTTACATTATTTGATCTTAAAAAATCTTCAATTGTATCTTTTGTCGCCTTAAGGGTATTGACCCTTATGGATTTTTTTTGAGGTTTTGAAATTGAGGAAATGAATTTATCGTAATTCCTGCCGAAGAGTTTTTTGTGATACCCTTCAAATTCCTTGTTCAATTTCCCGATATTTAAACCCATAACAAAGAATATGAATGTAAGGTTAAAATGACTGTTGAACAGATGGACGTTGTAGCGGCGGTGATAGTAAAGGATGATAAGATACTCATCACCCAACGGAAGGAAGGCTCATTCATGGGCGGTAGGTGGGAATTTCCCGGCGGGAAATTAGATAAGGGAGAGAACCCGAAGGATGGGCTGAAAAGGGAGATTCTTGAGGAATTGGGAATTAAGATAAAAGTTAACGGATTGTTTCATGTAAACAATTACACATATAAAATTGCAGATAATAAAAGAGAAATAAAACTAATTACCTATCTGTGTGAAATTCTTGAAGGTGAACTAAGGTGCATCGGCTGTTCGGACTTCCGCTGGATTTCTTCAAAAGAATTAAGGAATTTTGATTTTGTCGAGGCGGATCTGGGGGTTGTTGGGAAGTTAATAAATCAAGTATTACTTTATGAAAAGTGAACCCAAAAATCTGCGTTTCAGATGTCCTCGTATACGAATTCTGCCCGAAGAAATTTTATTTTCAGCAAGTCCTTGGAGTAATCCCCGAAAGAAAGCCATCCACTACAATTCAGTATTTGAATCTTCTCTCATAGTTTTTGTGATCCAGCCACTCTAACACAATTGAAATAACTATCACCTTTTCTTTACCAACAGAGTAGAGAAGTCTCCATGCTTCAGGTAAATCATATTTCCATAAATTGTCTATGCCATAATCTTGGATATACTCCTTAGGGATCAGTCTTCTTGGAATCAAGATGCCGCAATGGGCATTCTCAGCAATATCATCAAATGCCCTGTTTAGCCATTCATATAATCTGCTGTCTTCGGTTTTGGAGTTTTTTAGTTTATCATAAGCCTTCTTGGTTTTCTCGCTGGCAAATACAACTTTTGATTTTACAGCCATCTTATATGACAGCTTTGCTGTCGTAGCTATGATTTTCCAAAGGAAAATCATATTACCTTACAAATAACTCGGGTTTCTTTAGATATTTTCTCACTAACTCAGGATTCCAGACCCATGCTATTTTTCCTTCCTTATCAACTGCTATCTTGTTAGAATCTAAAAGGTAATCGATGATAACGCAGAAGGTCTGATACATCATCTTTCTTGGGAGATTTTGCCATAATTGTTTCTTTTTATATTCCCCGCCGTGCTTTTTTACAAATTCTTCTACCATCAGGACGGTATCCAGTTGGGGATAATGCAGGATTTGTTCTTGGTACATTTTCTAAATAGTTATATATATTTATATAACTTACATATTTAAATACCAGTGTCAGGAGTAACCCAAAAACCCCGCATCCCAAACATCGTAACTTATGAATTCTGCCCGAAGAAATTTTATAATTCGTTATTTCTACTTTACCAATAATATAATATCCATCAAACAAAATGCACCCAAAAATCTGCGTCTCGGATGTGATAACCTACGAATTCTGTCCGAAGCAGTTCTACTT
>JAKFXM010000035.1 GCA_021731385.1 Methanobacteriota archaeon | reverse complement strand
ATTAAACGATGAAAGAATAGATGCAAGCATGCTGGGCCTTGTCTGGCCATTTGAAATTATAGAAGCAAAAGATAAATTGGCTGAAAATACCGTAAAGTTAATAGAAGAAAAATTAGTAAGGGATTCCGGAGTCTACAGGTACGAGCATGACGAATATGACGGCTGGATGTTCCAGACATGGCACAGGAAAAAGGGGGCGGGTTTCTGGCCGTTGCTTAATTTCTGGATGAGCATTGTCCTTGGCAAAATGGGCGAAAGGGAAAGGGCGGCAAAATATTATAACAAGGCCATTGATTCTGTAAGTGAATTCATACCGGAACAAATCTTTGATAATGACATCCAGAAATCAGTATCCCCGTTATGCTGGAGCCATTCAATGTTTATACTTGCATCAAAGGAATTAGGTTTCTTATAGTTTACTCATAAGGGTATTTTTATACCCGTTTTACCTTAGAGTAAGATATACATGCGTTGAAGACTGGTCTTGCATCCCTAAAGGAAACCACTTATTTTTATTTAAAAATATATCACAACAAGAAGAATGTGCTGTGAAGATTGCCCGGAGTACAAGAGATGCAAGGAGCGCATTGAGTGCTGTTCCCGTTGCAGGTACTATGATGACGGAAATTGCAGATACGGCGAGGAGGTAGATTCAGACAGCGGATTCTGACAGAACCTCATTCATTCCGTAAATTCCCTTTTTTCCATAAATGAATTTCACTGCCTTAAGAACGCCATTGACGAATGCCATCCTTGAGTGAGCCCTGTGAGTAATTTCTATTCTCTCGCCAGGAGTTGCAAAGACTGCTGTATGATCCCCGACTATATCACCAGCCCTTATTGCATGAATCGGAATTTCTTCCTTATTTTTCCCTGTCTCCTTTGCAATTACCTCTGCAGTTTTCAGTGCAGTGCCTGACGGCTTGTCCTTCTTGAACCTGTGATGCGCCTCTACAACCTCAATGTCATAGTCCCTGAGGAATTTTGATGCATCCCTGACGAGATTCCAGAATACATTCACTCCGATGCTCATATTCGGGGAGATTACTGCGCCGATATTGTTCTTTGTTATGTTGTTTTTCAATTCAGACATCTGCTCTTCTGTAAATCCGGTAGTTCCGATTACCATATTTACTTTTTTATCAGATATTATTTTGGAATTTTTGGCACAAGCATCGGCATTAGTGAAATCAACTACAACATCCGGCTTCGCTCTGTCAAGAATTCCTGCAAGATTCTCCGAACTTTCAACAGTTACTCTAATAGGTTCTATTCCTGACAAAATTCCCGCATCCTTTCCGAGAAATTCGCTTTTCGGGGAATCAATTGTTGCAACAATCTTAAAATTAGCAGCGGCCTGCTTGATAATCTCCCTTCCCATCCGTCCGACACCCAAAACTGCGATTTTTATCATTTCAATCAGATTAATAATTATGCCGGATATATTAATAATTGCAGGAAGCAAATCAGATGAGGATATTGTCAGGAATACCGAAAAAATTTTAAAGGGGGATAAGGTCAGATATTCTATAGAATATTGCTCATTCCACAGAGAGCCGAAAAAACTTGAAGAGATTGTGAAGAATTCAGATGCAAAGGTTTTTATATGCATTGCAGGACTCTCGGCAGCCCTTCCGGGAGCGGTTGCCTCTTTAACTGACAAGCCAGTAATCGGCGTTCCCGTTTCTGCAAAGTTGGGCGGGATTGATGCGCTTCTTTCCATTGCGCAGATGCCTAAAGGTGTTCCGGTTGCCTGCGTTGGGATCGATAACGGGGAGAATGCCGCATATCTTGCTTTGAGAATTCTGGGATTGAAATAGGATTTTAAATTTGGAATTAATAATATAATCCACGATGGAGAAGAAATTATTTATTCCCGGTCCGGTTGATGTAAGCCCTGATGTTGCAGAGCAGATGAGCAGACCAATGATCAGTCATAGAGGTAAAGAATTTAGCAATCTTTTAGAGAATTCTACCGAAAAATTGAAGAAATTGATGTTTACCGATAGCAATATCTTCATATCAACATCCTCATCTACAGGTTTGATGGAGGCTGCGGTCCGGAATTGCGTAAAAACAAAATGCCTTAATGTTGTCAATGGCGCATTCAGCGACAGGTGGCATGAGATAACCGTTTCAAATGGCAAGGAAGCAGATATTTTGCAATTCGATTGGGGTTCTGCAGTAATCCCCGGGATACTGGATGAAAAACTGTCTAAGGGGGATTATGACGCTGTAACAATCGTACACAATGAGACATCTACGGGCGTGACAAGCCAGTTATATGAAATTTCAGAAGTAATTAAAAATTATGATGTAATCTTTCTGGTTGATACCGTTAGTTCTATGGGCGGGATTAAGATAGAGGTTGAGAAATCAGGAATAGATGTATGTCTCTTTGGTGTGCAAAAAGCCCTTGCATTGCCGCCAGGACTTTCAGTTTGTTCAATGAGCGGGAAGGCACTGGAAAAGGCAAAAACGGTGCCAGATAGAGGCTATTACTTTGACTTTCTTACAGTGATGAAGTACTGGGAAAAGCGGCAGAGTCATATCACTCCGTCAATACCCCACATGCAGGCATTAGATTATCAGTTGGGTAAAATACTGGACAACGAGGGATTAGAAAACAGATTCAAACGACATGGTGAGATGGGAGGATTAACAAGAACATGGGCAAAGAAAAATTTTGAACTGTTTCCAGACGAAAAATATTCCTCAAATACAGTTACATGCATAAAAAATGATAAGGGAATAAACTGTGATGAACTCAAACAAAAACTCTCGGAAAGGGGTTATGTATTCTCTGACGGCTATGGAAAACTGGCAGGAAAGACCTTCAGGATAGCACATATGGGGGATAGGACAGTCGAGGAATTACGGAATTATCTGGATACGATAGATGAAATTTTAGATCTATAATATTTTAATTTTTATTTGTCCCGTCATTATTTCCTTCACTTTTTATTCGTTATGGTTTCCGATTAAAGTTCCCTTCGTTTCCTCTTCTAGTTTCCCATCCTTTATCCTTACAGTCCTGTGCGCTTTTCTTGCGATTAATGGATCGTGAGTCACCATCACCAGCGTTTTGTTTTGATCTTCGTTCAGTTCTGTCAAGAGTTCCATGATGGTTGCACCCGTTGCCGAGTCCAGGTTTCCTGTAGGTTCATCTCCAAGTATTATCTTAGGATTATTTGCAAGGGCCCTTGCGATTGCTACCCTTTGTTGTTCTCCGCCCGATAACTCTGTAGGTCTGTTGTTTCCCTTGTTTTCCAGGCCGACTTGTCTCAGAAGTTCTTCCACCCGCTCATGCCTCTGTTTCTTCTCTATCCCTGCAAAGCGCATTGTGAGTTCCACATTTTCAAAAGCAGTCATACTATGTATGAGGTTGAATTGCTGAAATATGAATCCCAGTTTCTGGTTACGGAGTTTCGCGCGCTCGTTGCCGCTTAGCTTTGACAGCGGCGTTTCTTCAATATACACCTCCCCCCGTGTTGGCGTGTCCAGGCAACTTATCAGATTCAGCAGCGTGGATTTCCCAGAACCGGAGGACCCTATTATGCTTACGAAGTCTCCTTCTTTTATGGTCAGGTTTATTCCCCTGAGGGCCGTGAATTCATTGGGCTGGCCCGTATTATAAATCTTCACAAGATTTTCGCAACGTATTACTTCGTCATTCATAGCGCAGCACCTCTATCGGGTCAAGCCTTGATGCGCTCCATGCAGGATATAATCCCGCACCTATTCCCAAGATTAGGGCGAAACCCATGCCTAATGCTATCAGGTCTATAGTGAGTATTGGCTGGAAGGTTGTGAACTGCGGTATTACGATGACTGATGCGTATCCAAGCCCTAAGCCAAACAAGCCTCCTATGAGACTCATCATCGCGGATTCCTGTATCACCTGCATAAGTATAGTCACGGTTGTCGCGCCAATGGCTTTCATTATGCCTATCTCCCTTCGTCTTTCCATAACTGACATTATCATGGTATTCATTATGCCGATTCCTCCGACTATTATGGATATTCCGGCTATGCCATAGACCGCCAGTTGTATCTGGGAAAGGCTAGATTCTAACTGCCGTATTACTGTTACTGAGGAGAACGCACTCACATCGTCGTAATAGTCCCTTATCTGTTGGGTTATCTGTTCCACAAGGCTTATTTCGGTTGCTTTCACGCGTAAGTCCTCTATAGTGTCCTGGTCCTCTATTTCCTGCATGGTGGAAAGAGGCACATAGGATGAGCTGTCTATGGTCGAATCTCCTGTTTCCTCGAGGATTCCGACCACTTCAAAGTAGTAGCTTTCAGTATCAGAGGAATTCCCGAGACGATGCTGGTATTCTATCTCATCTCCTACATTTAGGCTCTGGTCGGTTGCTGCCGTGGAACCAAGCAAAACGACTTCTTTACCTTCGTCGGAGTCATCGAGCTTCCGGCCTTCAGCAGCGGCTATCTCCTCGCTTATTATGTTATCCAAATCGTCTGGGTTTATTCCTGTGAAGGTTATTGATGTGGTAAATCCTCCACCAAGCCCCCCTCTCCCCAGACCGGGAATGGGTATTCCGCCTCCTACGAATCCTCCTCCAAATCCCCCGCGTATCGCTCGGGATATGCGGTATGTTCCTATGGGTATTGCACTTTCTACCCCTGGCAGGCTTTGTATGCCGTCTGTCGTGTCCTGGCTTATCCCATTGCTGTCACTTGTTGCCCTCACATCAATATAGGCAGCACGGCTTGCGAACTGCTGCTCTATCTGCGCGGAAAGACCTGCTCCGATGGATCCCAAAGCCAGAATCAGGCCGATGCCCAGTGCTATCCCCAGTATTGTGAGGAAGCTTCGTGTCTTGTGCCTGAATATGTTTTTCAGTGCGAGATCTATCATTTTCTTATTTCTTTCTGCGCTTGTATAACCTGTATGCTATAAATAGGATCACTATAGCGACTATCGCATATAGTCCAATCTCTATATAGTTGATACCTCCAGTCCCTCTGATTGTTGTCTGACCGTTTCTTCCAGTGGTCAGACTGCTGCGGCCCTGCAGAGTTATTGTCTCTCTTTGAGTTATGCGCTGATTGTTCTCCCCGCTGTATTCTATGAGTAGAGTTGCAGGGCCAGTCCCTGACGCAGAAAAAGTGAATGTGGTCTGTTTCCCTGACTTTATGTCCGACTTGTAGGAAACATAGGTTTGGATGGCTGTTGCATTGTCTGTTCTTGAAAAATTTCCACCTGCAGGACCGCCACCAGTATTGTCTCGAGCCACACGTCCTCCGCCAGTTGTTTCGGAATAGTTAAAGTTTCCTGTCAGTCTCCCCCCGAAGCCTTGCTGGCCTGCCCCAACGTCTGAACCTCCTACTATGAGTGTAGCCTTTACGGCATTCGCTGTTCTAGTTCCCATGTTTGCAATGTCTATTCGGACCGTTCCCGTGGAGGAATCCACATTGATGATCGACAATATCACTTTCCCGCTCACATCTATGCCGATATCTTTTTTGGATGTGTAGGTAGTGCCGCCCACTTTGTAGGTTATTGTTAGAGGTATAGTGTATGTTTGTGTCACTGCATCCCAGCTTACTGAGAGTCTGTATTTAGCGATTGCTTCCTCACCTGATCCAACCGTTTCTATATATCTCTCTAATGTATCCACCGGTGCAAAGGGATCGCCTGCACCTAAGCTTAATGTGGTGCCCTGGGCATCAGCTTCCCCAATGTTCTTCAGGTTTATTGCGAGTTCGACCGTCTCACCTGGGCCTGTTGGTTTATAACTCACATTAGTTATCTTGAAGTCTACGCCAGCCTCTTGTATGTTCAGTCCAAATGAAACATCTTCTGTTGACTTTCCCCCCGACGGGTCTGTGTATGTGAGTTTAACAGAGGATGTGCATGCACCTGCGGTAGTGGGCTTTATATTGTATGTTATATTAAAGTCTTTGCTTTCTCTGACATCACCTATGTATGCCTGCGATGAGCCTATGACTGTCAGGCAATTTGAGGATATTTTTGCTTCAATGTCTTTTACCTTTTCTTTTACTGTCCCCTCAAGGATGAGGTCTTCTGTTGTGTCTTTGTAGTATGTCGTCTTTGAAGGCCTGAGTTGGAAGGATGGATTTGAGTATATCCTGACAGGTATTTCCCAGACCGCCGTCTGCAAGTTCTTCCGGTCCCCATCCGATTCAAAGCCATCATAGTTTATCCTAGCCTGTATGACATTAAGTCCTGTCTGGGCATTGTCGTCTATCCGTATTATCGCCTGTATAGTCTTTGATGAGCCTGCCTCCATATAGCCGATATATTGTCTTTTGTCTATGTGTATTGACGCTGTGCCCGGGAGCCATATCTCGACTTTTTCGGCTGGCATGCCACCAGTATTCTTTATAACAAGATTTAGAATTCCACTATCGCCTCGACTAAGCTTTGAATCCAGGGATGTTGAAGTAAAATCCACAACCATGCTGGTTGGCTCGGTATTGGATGTTGGTATTGTAGCAGCGCCAACCAAACCAATACAGCAAAATATTACGAATACATTCAATAATGTGCCATTTAACTTATTCCTGTTTTTATTCATTTTTTCACCTTTTATTCTCTAAAATCCATATTTTGTATGTTACTATTCGCTGAAACAACTAATAAATTACTACTGAAACAAACTGAAACAACTCCATGAGCAAAAAATACACCATCCTAATGGCAGCATCCTTCGGATACGGTGGGTTTTGCCTACTCACCTATGTCCTTATGGTATATTCTGCTGTCTGGGGTGAAGAAATTGCAGGGCTTAGGTTGGCACAGGACCTCATGTTCGTATCCAGAGAAGTACCCGGTTCGGCTATGAACATAGAACAAATAGGAATAAATAATTCAAATTACTCGATTGACAATAACCACTCCGTAACCTTTACCCCAAGGAGGGCACTAAGGAGGCAACCTGATATAATTGCCATTATCACATCACCCAACAT
>JAKFXM010000167.1 GCA_021731385.1 Methanobacteriota archaeon | reverse complement strand
TAGCAGGCTACAACAAAAATCTGAGATACAGGATTGACAGGTTTTACTCGTGTGATAGATACAAAAGAGATGCTACTGTAGGGGAGGTAGATGGATGTTTAAAGAAGGTGAAAGAGATACTACCTAACGCCTGCGCTTTCATATCAGAAAAAAGAAGAACCTATGCGAAATGCCTTTATCCGGAAATAATTGAGAAATGAAAGTCATCAGTTCATGGAGCGGAGGAAAAGATAGTTGCCTTGCGTGCTATAATGCAATGCAGGATGGCTTAGATGTTTCGTATCTCATGAATATGGCTGTGAATGGAAGAAGCCATGGGTTAGATATGAAACTTGTATCTGCACAATCTCAATCTATTGGAATCCCTCTCATGCAGAGGGTTGTAACTTGGAACACTTATGAGGAAGAATTTAAGAATGCTGTGGATGAATTAATCCGAGACCTTCGGTCTCGGAGCTCCGAGGGCAATGCCCTCGGATTAAAGAAAAAATGTGTAAATGGAATGGTCTTTGGTGACATTGACCTTCAGGAGCATCGGGGTTGGGTTGAGAACATCTGTGCTGAATTGGGGGTTAAAGCATTCCTGCCGCTTTGGAAGCGGGACCGGATTGAAATTCTCAATGAATTTATTTCGGCTGGTTTTGAGGCAGTTGTTGTCTGTGTGAGATCAGATGTACTTGACAGAGAGTGGCTTGGGCGTGTAGTAAATGAGGAATTTGTAAAGGATTTATCCCATACAGGTATTGACCTATGCGGTGAATTTGGAGAATACCACACATTCGTTGTCGATGGTCCGATATTCAAGAAGAAAATAAAGATACTCAAAAGCAGCGAGGTAGAAAGGGATGGAAAATGGTTTTTGGATGTACTGGATTATGAGATAAAATGATCAACAAAATTATTATGAAACTAAGGAATTTGGTAGATGAGTCGGTTCGTGCGAATATATGCGAAGGCATTCTTCTTTCCGGTGGATTGGACACAAGCATACTTGCAGCAATTGCATCAGGATATGCAAAATTAGATGCCTTCACTATTGGTTTTAAAGATTCTTATGCCCCGGATATAGAATATTCAAAATTAGCAAGCAAGAAATTTAATCTGAATCACATCATCTATCAATTTAACGAAGAGGAATTATATAATGCAATCCCCTGCACAATAAGGATAACAAAATCATTCGATCCTATGGAGATCAGAAACAGTCTTGTAATATTCATCGGATTAAGGCTGGCAAAGGAATACGGGATTGGAAGCATAATGACTGGTGACGGAAGTGATGAGTTATTTGCAGGCTATAGTTTTCTATTTGGATTTGAGAGGAATGAACTCAATAAAAGACTTAAAAAACTCTGGAATTCAATGCAATTCTCTTCACCTGAAATAGGCAGGGCCGTTGGTATAATGGTTAAACTGCCGTATCTTGATAACAAATTAAAAAAATTTGCAGCAGAGATAGACCCGGAATTAAAGACAAGAAAAATTCGCTCTGCGAATTTTTGTGCCCGAAAAACTGCAAAGCAGTTTTTGGGCCCAATGAGCCGAAGGCTCATTCGGGCCCAATCAGCGACAAAGTCGCTGATTCGGGTTAAAGAGGAGAATGGAAATCTTTGTGGCAAATGGATTCTGCGAAAGGCATTTGAGGATATATTGCCAGGGGAAATTGCATGGAGGATCAAAACACCGATAGAATATGGCTCCGGGACTTCTATCCTTCCAAAAATCTTTAACAAAAAGATTTCGGATATGGAATTTCATAAAAAAATAAGGATATACCTGAATGAGGGTGTAAAAATCAGGGATAAAGAGCACCTATATTACTATGAAATCTACAGGGGCACTTTCGGTGGGATACTGCCTCCAAAAGAGGGTGAAGCAAAATGCCGTGGATGTGGGGGAGGCCTACCGCTTAACAATTCACATTGTCGAATATGTGGCGAAGAAAATGCAAAAACTTAAAAAAACAATTGAAAAAATAGGGACAGTTGATGAAAAATCCATGAAAGAAGCAAAGAAGCGGCAGGACTCTCTAACCAAGCCATTGGAAAGTCTTGGTGTATTGGAGGAACTTTCGATAATGGTTGCTGGCATTACTAAAAATCCGATGCCGGAGATTAAAGACAAAGTCATTGTTACGATGGCTGGAGACCATGGTGTGGTAGAAGAGGGGGTAAGCGCTTATCCTCAGGAGGTTACACCGCAGATGGTTTACAACTTCGTTAATGGCGGGGCTGGAATAAATGTTTTGGCGAGACACATAGGGGCAAGGGTTGTTGTCGTTGATATGGGCGTCGCAGCAGATATTGAAAACCCCAAGGTTGTGAACAGGAAGACAGGATATGGGACCAGGAACATGGCTAAAGGCCCTGCAATGACCAGAGAAGAAGCAATTAAATCCATCGAATCTGGAATCAATGTCTTTGAGAATGAATTAAGGAATGGAGTAGATATTGTAGGGGTTGGAGACATGGGGATAGGCAACACCACCCCTAGTAGTGCCATTACAGCAGTAATAACAGGCGAGCCCGTGGAAAGGGTTACAGGCAGGGGAACCGGGGTTAATGCCAGACTCTTTGAAAACAAGATAAAAGTTATCAAAAAGGCAATTAAACTTAACAAACCAGACCCGAAGGATCCTATAGATGTCCTCTCTAAGGTTGGTGGATTCGAGATCGGAGGTATGACAGGAATTTATCTGGCTGGGGCAGCTAATCATATCCCTATAGTTATAGACGGCTTCATATCCGGGGCGGCAGCACTTTTAGCTTATCAGTTAGAGCCTAAGGTAAAAAACTATTTGATAGCCTCCCACTGCTCCGTTGAAGTTGGACACAAAATTATATTAGATTATATGGGACTTAGACCTCTCCTTAATTTAAATCTGCGTCTTGGTGAGGGAACCGGTGCTGCGTTAGGTATAAACCTGGTTGAAGCTGGGTGTAAAATATTAACCGAGATGGCTACATTTGCCAGCGCCGGGGTATCAGAGAAACGTGAGGAGTAGGATGAAGATAGTTGATAAACTAAATGGGCTGAAACCGTGTTTTCATGGATCAATTACTCAAGAAGGAGTATTAGACTTTAGCACCAACATATATCCTGTCAGCCCGCCGGATGAAATTACTGCTGAAATAGTTAAAGCACTTGATGATGTTGGCAGGTATCCTGACTCTGAAAGCAGTATGTTGAGGGAGGAGATATCCAGGAAATATGATGTCCTGCCCGAGGGGGTTATTGTGGGAAATGGTTCCACAGAGCTTATAAGGTTCATTGGGTTCTGCTTTGGTAGTGATGGAATTTCTTTCATACCCCAGCCAACCTTCGGTGAGTATGAGTACTCGATTCTCCTTTATGGGGGTCGCGTTGTTTCAGCCAGAATTCCGGAGGAAAATAATTTTGTGCTGACCGGGGAGGTTTTAGGTGAGATGCCGGCAAACACCGGCCTTGTGTTCTTATGTAACCCAAATAATCCCACTGGCAGGGTAATACCCAAAAATACGATTTATTCCTTCCTGGAGGAGACCAATGATAAGGACATACTCGTGGTTATAGATGAGGTCTACTACGAGTTATCTGACTCCTACAGCTTAATTGAGAAGACTGCTGAATTCGAGAATCTTATTGTATTAAGGTCTCTAACTAAAGCCTATGGTTTATGTGGTCTAAGAATTGGATATGCCATAGCGAATAAGAGAATAATAGAAATTTTGGATAAAGCCAGACCGCCGTGGAATGTTAATGTAATCACACAAAAAGCTGCTTTAGCCTGCATCAATCACCATTATATAAAAGAAATCGAAAAAGAATCGAAAAAAAGCAAAGAAGTGTTAAGGCAGGAACTGGAAAAATTCCCACTGAGGATTTATCCATCTGAAACGAATTTCCTTTTGGTCAATATCAAAGAAACAGGTTACAGTTCCCCACAATTCACAAGATTACTTTTGAACAAGGGCATTTACATCAGGGATTGTAGTTCATTTCCCTACTTGGATGAGGACTATGTCAGGATAGGAGTAAAAACGAGTAGGATGAATGAAATTTTGATAGAAAAATTAGAGGAGGTCTTGGGTGAATGAAATTTTGGATTGGGGGCAACGGGGGGGATAACAAATGCGTTCATTGGTAAGTTTCCTCACTATGATACCAACTGGTAGGATGTCGCTTGAGGGTGCGGCGAGGAAGTCCTATCTATTTCCTGCTATTGCGGTATTCATTGGTTTGATTGTTGGCTCCTTAAGTTCAATACTCTTCCACTATCTCCCTTTGGCATTGGCTGCATTATTGACGGTTTTTGTATTGTACTTAGTTACTGGAATAAACCACCTTGATGGCTTCGCCGACTTTGCTGATGGAATCTATGTGATGGGGAATAAAGAAAAAAAACTTATGGCGATGAAGGATGTCCAGTTAGGGGTTGCGGGTTTTCTATCGCTATTCTTTCTCCTCACTCTCCAGTTATTTGGCTTCTATGAGCTTGCCGGGGACATATCCCTGATTATTGTGGCAGAGGTTTCAGCTAAAACAGCCATGTTATCCTCAATCTACTTTGGTAGGCCACGAAAGGAAGGCATCGGGGGCATTTTCATCAGGCACCTGAATAGGAAGGCATATCCCCTTTCAGTGGTTTTCTCTATACTCCTTTGCTTTTATTTAGCCCGGTATGCAGGTTTGATTGTTGTAATGGTTGGACTTCTAACATCTCTTTTCTTTGTAATATCGGCTCATAGAGGATTTGGCTGTGTCACAGGGGATGTGATGGGAGCGATAAATGAGACATCAAGAGTAACGGCACTCTTAACTTTAGTGTTTTTAAGATGATTGGAATAATCATGGCAGGCGGGAGAGGTAGTAGAATGAATGGGGGTGTAGAGAAACCCCTCATCAGGATAGGTGAAAAGACGATATTAGAGCATGTAGTACGGGCCTTGATTAAGGCTGATTTAGAGGTCTTGGTGGCGATTTCAAGGCACGCCCCTTTAACGGCATTAAGGGCTAGGGAAATGGGTTTAAATATTGTGGACTCTCCTGGAGCAGGGTATGTGGGGGATATACAATTTCTCTTCAGGAAACTTGGTTTGGATAATGCGTTGGTTGTGTCAGCAGACCTTCCTTTTATCTCACCTAAACTAATCAGGAATGTAGTCAAAAAATACAGAGAGGTTAAGAGGCCTATTTGTGTTGCTATAGCAGAAGAGGATTATCGTTCGATGGGTTTTACGCCGAGCACGGTTTTTGAGTACGATCACAGGAGCCTGCTGCCGGTGGGTGTTAATGTTGTGGAAAAAGAACGGGGTGAGGACTATTTCTACATAATATCCGGAAAGGAGGCAATTAATGTCAACATCCCTGAAGAACTTGAACTTATAGGGGATTTACTATAGGTTTTTTGTACAGTTCATCAACGAAACTATGGCCGTGTCTTCAAAAAAATCAATTACATTAACACAGCCAACATCCTGTTTTATCCTCCAATGTTCTTTTAAGAGTAAATTTAACGCTCTCCCAATAATGACCCTGTTTGTTCCACCGTGAGCAACTATCAAAATTCTTCCTGAATTCTTTTTCAAAATTGGATCTAATGCACTTAAAACCCTTTTGTTGAATTCCCGTAATGTTTCTCCATTTGGAAAGCGAAAGTTTAAAGGATCGCTCATGTATTCCTTTGCTTTTTCTTTATACTTTGCTTCAATTTCATTAAAGGTTAGTCCCTCCCAATCTCCAAAGTTGATTTCATTCAATTCCGGTATCCTCACAACCTCCAATGAATGAAATTTGGATATTATACCTGCAGTTTCATATGCCCTGCTTAAGTTGCTGGAATAGATTTTTTCTATGTTCTCACCCTTAAGTTGCCCAGCAAGCAATTTAGCCCGGTTTCTTCCGGCATTGTTTAATGGAACATCCTCCCACCCCAAATATCTATTTCCGCTATTCCAGTCGGTCTCACAATGCCTTATTAATATTATCTTAACCATTATCCCTGACTAATTCCTGCCCCTAATTTTTTCATAACCTCAAGGAATAATCCCCTTCAATAGTGTAATCTTTTGCCTTGTATCCCTGGTTTCCGTTTATTAAGAATTTATTATCTTTAATATGATTTTCCTCTGGAAAATCATAGCTTCGAAACTCCTTAGAGTTTCGTATAACCTTGCCGGAAAGAGATTTAACCGGATTAATTCTTAATTCCATTCAAACCATAAAAGATTTTATTATTGTATTTTTATTTATCATATTTTTATTGAATTATATTTGGGATTATCAAATCTTTTTATGGCAGATAGGCGGAATTGGATATGATGATATGGGGTTTAACGAAGTTTCTCCCAATGAGAAATTTTGGAAGCGTCAGCTTCAGTTAAAATCTTGTTAGTTTCCTTTTGCGAAGCAAAGTTGCTTTAGCAAAGTTTGCCAACGCCGGACATTCTTTTTTTTTCAGTTTCTATTAATGATATTGGAATGTTATCTGGATAACCCTTGCACATTTGAGGTCTTGGTATTTCTTTATCCCCATACAATAAGCAATAGTATTTTCCATCCCTCTTTTTTATCAGTTTTGAACATGGAAATTTATAGGTGACCCTGTAAAAAATATCATTATTAGTGTTTATTTCCTCTACTACAATCTTATCTGTATTCAACAGTTTGAGTCTAAATGCGGTATCATAATCAACTAATTCTCCAAATTCTTTACAACATTTAGCACATCTTTGACATATTTCGCTTGTTGCGATTTTACTTGTATTATCCATCTTTAAACCTCCAGCGTTGGCAAATTGAAACTAACGTCTTGCGGATAAAAGAAGTTTTTCTGGAGCGAAGCGGAAGAAAAATTTGGGTGAGGCACGAACCGAGTGCTGAACCTTTTATCCCGTGTTAGGCGAGGGTCGGCGTAGTGAAACAAAGCCGAAGCGCAGCGTCCCCTTGAGTAAGGCACAAAACAAATCAATAAATTATCTTTCACGTAAATAGCGAACTATAATAT
>JAKFXM010000046.1 GCA_021731385.1 Methanobacteriota archaeon | reverse complement strand
CTACCCCAAGAACCTCATAATAGTCGCGCTTCTCTGCCATCCTATTCCTTTAGATTTATTTCTTCTTACCTTTCTTCTCTTCCTCATCGATTACCTCATATTCCGCTTCAACATAAGGGAAACTTTCAGTTTCCCTTATCAACCCAATTGAATTATTAATTTTTGGGAATCAAAACCCTTTTTTAAAGGGTTTTGGCACCTAATCAACCCTTTTTGCCTTTCTTCTTCTCATCGTCAATCACTTCATATTCCGCATCAACAACCTTTTCTCCTTCCTCACCCTTTTCCTCTTTAGGCTCCTCTGCAGTTTGTTGCCTCTGCTGTGATGCCTGTTGCTGATAGATACTAGCACCTGCCTCCTGTACTACCTTACTTAATTTATCGGATTCTTTTTTGATTCTTTCGATATCATCGCTTGAAAGTGCGTCCTTAAGGGATTTCACTACATCTTCAATCTTGTCTTTCTGCTCCTTGTTTATCTTATCTCCGAATTCGGATATGGTCTTTTCGGTTACATATAAAAGAGAATCTGCGTTGTTCCTTACCTCCACCTCGTCCTTCCTCCTTCTGTCCTCCTCTGCATGTTCCTCTGACTCCTTCATCATCCTTTCTATCTGCTCCTTTGGCAGTTTTGTGGATGCAGTGATTGTTATCTTCTGTTCCTTTCCTGTTCCAGTGTCCTTTGCAGAGACATTAATAATTCCATTTGCATCTATGTCAAATGTTACTTCAATCTGGGGAACCCCCCTTGGCGCTGGCGGGATTCCAACGAGATTGAATTGCCCTAAACTTGTGTTGTTTATCGCCATTGGTCTTTCCCCCTGAACGACATGAATTGTTACGGCAGTCTGGAAGTCTGCAGCGGTCGTGAAAATCTGGCTTTTTCTTGTTGGTATTGTAGTATTTCTCTGTATAAGGGAAGTTGCAACCCCTCCGAGGGTTTCTATCCCAAGCGTCAATGGTGTAACATCCAAAAGAACTATATCTTTTACCTCACCTGCAAGAACAGCACCCTGGATTGCAGCCCCAATGGCAACGCACTCCATCGGGTCAACCCCCTTTTCAATCTTATTGCCCATTATCCCTTCAACAAATTTATGGACTACCGGCATTCTTGTAGGTCCGCCGACAAAGATAACCTTTTTTATGCCATCCTTTGTTAATTTTGCGTCGCTTAGTGCCTGTTCTACAGGATGTCTGCATCTTTCAATTAGGGGGTTTATAAGCTCCTCCAATTTCGCCCTTGTTATTGTCTTGCTCAGATGCTTTGGTCCTGTGGAATCCGCAGTAATATAGGGAAGATTTACATCGGTTGAAACTACTGTTGATAATTCTATCTTTGCCTTCTCTGCCGCTTCCCTTACCCTCTGGACTGCCATCTTGTCCTTTTTGAGGTCTATTCCTGTCTCTTTTTTGAATTCATTAACAAGATAGTTAATTACCGCCTCATCCATGTCAGTACCGCCCAATTGGGTATCACCGGATGTAGATTTCACCTCAAACACCCCGCCGCCAAATTCAAGGATTGTAACATCCAATGTACCCCCGCCAAGGTCAAATACCATAATCTTCTGCTCCTCTTCGGCCTTGTCAAGACCGTATGCAAGAGATGCTGCAGTCGGCTCGTTTATAATCCTGACAACCTCAAGCCCTGCAATTTCTCCGGCATCCTTTGTTGCCTGTCTCTGGTTGTCATTGAAATATGCAGGAACTGTGATTACTGCCTTTTTTACAGAACCTCCCAAAAATGCCTCAGCATCGGTCTTAATTTTCTGGAGTATGAATGCTGAAATTTGCTGTGGTGTGTATTCCTTTCCATAAATCCTGTATTTGTGGTCTGTCCCCATCTTCCTCTTTGCAGCCATTACAGTGCCTTCGGGATTTGATACCGCCTGCCTTTTCGCAGGCTCCCCAACAAGCAATTGACCATCCTTTGTAAATGCAACAACAGAGGGAAACATCTTTCCAGCTATTGTTGCTCCTTCAGCACTCGGTATTATTGTTGGTTTTCCACCCAGCATTACTGCTGCCTGCGAATTGCTTGTCCCAAGATCAATCCCTATAATTTTTTCTTTTGCTGCCATTTTTCTCACCTTCAACCTTTTCTTTTACAAAAAGAAAAGGTTGATCAAAAGAAAAGGAATTTGCTTTCGCAAATTCGATTGAATTGAATTTAATATACATATACCATTTCTTTTTGATAATTAGTCATGAATTTCTGGTTTCTTTGAAATCTTGACCTTTGAATGTCTTAGAACCTTTGAATTAAGCATGTAGCCCTTCTGCAATTCTTCGATTATTGTCCCGTCATCCTCCCCAACATCCTGTAAAAGGACCTCATGATAGTAGGGGTCAAATTTCTTTCCAACACATTCAATTTTTTTCAGACCTTCATTTTCCAGAATTTTCATAAAATTCGTATATATCATCACAAGTCCTGTTGTGTCTATCCCCTTTTCTCTAAGCGAGGGTATTGCCCTTTCAAAGTCATCTACTATGTTCAGTAATTCAAGAATCAGTTTCTCATTTGCATACCTGACAAATTCGTCCCTTTCCCTGTCAATCCTTTTCTGATAATTCTCAAACTCGGCCTGAAGGCGTATCATGTGCTCCACATAATCACTGACAAGCTTCTTCTGCCCCTCAAGTTCTTTCTTTAACTGTGCTGTGTCCTCTTCTTTCGGCAGTTCCTTTATTTTTTCCTGCCCGGTTATTCCCTTCAGCTCCCCTTCTTCCTTGGATATTTCCTTATCATGCATCCTGTGTAATTTATTATGGGTTTGCTTGTATATATGTTATCTTTACATTAAATATTAAAATTTAGCATTGCTTGTTAATATTGTAACCAATGACAGAATTTGACCTGGATTTAATTTCTAAGTATCCCTTTCTGAGGAAGAGCAAGGAGTATGTTGCATCGCTCAACCTTAGCCTTTCAGACATGCAGAAAAACCCGCTCTATTCTGCAAGCATTAATCTTGGAAAACAAAGGGTTCTTGACGCGCTGAATGGCAGGATTAATCTTGACCTAAGCAGCAAGATTTCAAAGGAACTTGCAATACTGAGTTATGCAGTAGCTAGAATTCTTGTCAATCTCACAGGGAACAGGATGATAATGTCAAAATATGCGGAGTCTGAAGCAGGGCAGGCTTATAAATTCTTGATGGATGAGAAGAGGGGGTCTGTTCTTGATGAAATAAAAGAAGATCTGGGTTTATTGGTAGACGATAGTAATATGATAAAATTTCAGGACTACCTGAGACTTTCATCAAATATCTCGAAATACAATCAGAATTGGAAGCTTTCAAACAGGATTCTTGACTCGGGATTCGTGAAATTGAATGAGAACGATTTTCCTGTCCTTCTTAAAGAGGCTATAAGGCTTAGGATTCTGGAGCCTGTTAATCTGGCAGGGATTCCGGATAATTTTAAGGAAACTGCGAAATGGATTAATTCAACTGTCAGCGGAACTGGAAGTGAGATTGAAATCGAAGAGGTGGATAAGGATGCCCTTCCACCGTGCATATCGGCCATGCTTGCCTCTCTTGAATCAGGAACTACATCCCACAACAGTATGTTTATCATTGCAACATTTTTTACAAATCTTGGGCTAAAGGTTGATAATGTCGTAAAGATATTCTCAAAATCCCCGAAATTCAGCGAGGAGAAGACGAGGTATCAATTGGAATTTCTTTCCGGGGAGAAGGGCGGGACAAAGTATACATGCCCTACCTGTGCAAAGATAAAAAGCTATGGTCTGTGTGTTGCTGAATGTGAGGTGAAGCATCCATTGCAGTTCTACAGGAGGAAGGCAAGGGGCTGATGGCTTCAAGAGGTATATAAACAGATACTGCTAATTGGTATCATAATATCAAAAAATGAAAAGAATAGTTAGTATGTTTGTTTTTATCCTGTTATTAACTACTACCATGGCAGTTGCTCAAGAAGAGGAACTTCCAGATGCTGGAATTACACCAGATTCTATTTTGTATGGTTTAGATAAAGCTTTTGAGAGAATAAGTTTAGCTCTAACTTTTAATAACGCAGCAAAAGCAGAAAAACGTTTACAAATGGCATCTGAAAGATTGGCTGAATTGAAAGCAATGACGGATAAAGGAAAACTAGAGTATTCCAATGATTTAGCTGAAGAGTATGATGATAACATAAAAGAATCTAATGAAATAGCAACAACAGCTAAGCTATCAAAAGAGGATAAATCAAAACTTACAGAACTTACTGCATTGACAACTTCAAAACATCTTTCTATTTTAGATAAAATAAAAGAGGAAACTCCAGAACAAGCAAAGGCAGCAATTGAAAGGGCTATGAATAAATCTGCAAAAGGAAGAGAAACTGCTGTAGCGGCTTTGAAAAAGAAAGGGGATTTGGGGGATATCTCTGAGGAGGTTCCTGTTGCAGTAAGGGAAAAGATTCCAGAAAAGGTAAGAGAAAGAATTGGAATTAAAGGTAAGCCGGAAAATATCACCAAATGGTAGATCGGAAAATAAAACTACAGAAGGGGGAGGTAAACCATAAACGGCTGGAAAACCTGAAGGAAAAGGAAAACCTTAATTTTTTAATTCTTATTTGAAATATGATTTTTAGTGGCAGGGGTCTCCAGTTTTTAATTTAGGCACGAAAACTCTAAATTTTACCTCCGGCACTATTGCACTAAAATTTAGGCCTCCTTGCTGGTCGGAAAGATAAACGCGCATTTAACGATTCGCTCGGCTGCGCTTCGCTCGACCCAAATTGCTGTCGCAACTTCTCAAAACGCCTTCATCTCCGCAGTCTCAAAATCACCTTTGATATTGCTAAGATATTCTACTTTACCTGACACCCACCACGCAATCTGTTTCAAAACTTTATATACTTCTTTGATACATATTACTAAACACCATAAAATGTAACTTTGTGATATAAATGACAATAAAGCTTTTGATAAAAAAACTGCATCTAGAAGGAAAGGAATTTGTAACATCTGGAGATATAGCGGAGCGTTGCAAGTCCCTGAAGATGAACCACAGAAACGCAATCAGGTATCTGCTTAAAGAGAGATATCTTGTAAGAATATTCAGGGGGGTATTCTACATAAGGACGTTTGACGAGATAAAGCTTGGAAGAAGCAAATACAGCCATTTAGATCTGGTTTCCAAAGGTCTGGATCTGAAAGGCGTAAAAAACTGGTATTTCGGGCTGTACACTGCCCTAAAACTAAATAATATTACACATGAGCACTTTGCAGTTGACTATGTGCTAAACGATAAACTATTCAGGGCAAAGCCGATAGAAATAGCAGGATACAAATTCAGGTTTCTAAAAATTAAACCCGGACTTTTTGGCTTTGGGATAATAGAGAATGCGCTTAGTTATTCCGATGCGGAAAAAACCATCCTGGATTTTATTCATGTCTGGCGCTATAACGGGGTTCCGGAAGAGAAGATAGCAATGGACCTTTCGGAATATACCGTCAACATCTCAAAAAAGAAACTTTTGGCGTACGCCGAAAACTATTCAAAAGCAGTTAAAGGGACAGCAGAAAAAGTGGTAAGATGAGAAGGGATTTTGTCAATCAAATTTCAGAAGCCCTGAAAGTTGGAAGAAAGGATTTGATAGAGAAAGACCTAATTCTTCACCAGTTGCTTCTTGATTTATCAAAGAATGAGTTTTTTCGCGAGAATTTCGTTTTCAAAGGCGGGACCTGCCTGATAAAATGCTATCTCGGTTACTTCAGGTTTTCGGAGGATATTGATTTCACTTGGAAAAATCAGGAGAAATTCAAAGAGATGTCCAAAAAGGAGATAAGGAAATATCTTTCATCCGTCACGAGTGAGACTGGCGCTATCTTTGAAGAGATAGCAAAGAAAAGAGGTCTGGACTTTAAGTGCATAAAAAATAATCGCGATTATGTCGAGCTTGGCGGAGGCAGCAAAACGCTTACTTTCAAAGTATGGTATGATTCTGAAATCCTCAACAGCAGGTCGTTCATCAAGGTCCAGATAAATTTTCTCGAAGATATGCGGTTTCCGCCTGAAAAGAACGTTTTGAAAAGCTTACTTGATAGGCATGTAGAAGAACCTGAAGTCTTGTTTCCCGAAGAGTACAAAGAATATTCGGAACATATTCCGTTTGAAACTTATGACATCAAAGAGATACTGTGCGAGAAAATCAGGTCAATTCTTACAAGAAAAGGAGTAAAGGCGCGGGATTTCGCAGATGTGTATCTTGTATCCAAAAAGTTTGGCATCTCACCTGAAGATTTGAAAAAAGATATTGTGGTAAAGACTCTGTTTGCGCTCAATCTATATATGAAGTACAGAAATAACTTTAACGAAAAGAAAAAGCTACTAAAGACAAAAGATATCTTCGGATGGGGTCGTGAGAAGGGTTTACTGCTTACGGATATAGATGAAAAAGGGTTTTACGCATTTTTGGAAAATTTCATTAAATTCTTGCAGGACATTGCTGAAGACATAGAAGGAGAATTTTACTTCTCAGCCACTTGACTTCTGTCTGATGTTCTAACGCGCCCCCGCGCCGACGACGGCGAGCCCCGAACTCTTCGGATTTTCTGCGGAAAATCCGCTGCCTCTATGCTGTTTATGAGCGGTCACTGAACAAGGGGTTTCACGGTTCGCTGCGGCTCACCCAAATTGTCTCCCTTAGGTCGCCAACTTCGTTAAATGCGGGACATTACCTGTAATTCCAGATATCGCCATTCGGTTCGTTATCGCTCCCGAAAACAAAGATAACAAAGAAATTGACACGACAACCTACCCCAAAATCCACTTCCACAAAGGCACATAAACAATTTTATCCCTCTTTGCAGGGCAAGAAATTTCGCTGACCCGAAAAATTCCTTTGGAATTTTTGGGCCCGAAAAACTGCAAAGCAGTTTTTGGGCCCAATTGGGCAGAGCCCAATTCGGGCCCATTGAGCCTAAAGGCTCAATCGGGAAGCGAAATTTGTTGGTTATTATAATCCGACACCAAAGGTGTCGGAGCTATGAATTTGCTTTGCAAATTCATATAAAG
>JAKFXM010000087.1 GCA_021731385.1 Methanobacteriota archaeon | reverse complement strand
GAGCCTTTAGGCTCAATCGGGCTCTGACATATGTCCGAGAGGCGACACAACCGAGCCTCAAAGGCTCGGGTGTGTGTCAGAGGCGAAGCCTCTGCCACAAGCCTCTCGGCCACACAAAAATTCGCATAGCGAATTTTTCTTGCCCAAAAATTCCTTTGGAATTTTTCGGGTTCTAAAAGAAAGGGTTTGCCTTCTAGTCAATAACAACAGCCTTTCTGAGATGTGTTATTGCACTGTCCAGTCCTTCCCTGAGTTTATCAAACACCATTTTTAACTAACATGTTATATACTTCTCCAATTCATTCTTCGTTTGAAATCCTTCTAGTTTTATATTCTCGTCTATTAGGATGGTTGGTGTTTTCTCTATACCATATTGCTCCTTTATGATGTCTATTGTTGTTATGTTCAGATCTAGTGGTAGAGGTATTAACATCAGATTTCTTCCGCATTTATTCTTTAAATCCAAAAGAACTGCCCCCTGAACACTTTCCTGTATTGTCCCTTTGTAATGAGAATAAAAATACACCAGATTGATATAATTTGCATTGCAGGTCTTTTTCAATTCAATACTGTTTAACCAGAACTGTAATTTCAGGAGGATATATTGTGTTTTTTCAGTAATTAATGACGGGGTCAGTTTATTTATTTTTTCATATTGTTCTATGCGCACTCCATCTTCATATATCCTGTCTGCAAATTTTAGGTTCTCTTCTATTGCCGGCCCGCAAAAATTTGATGAATTCTTAAATACATTGTAGTACATTGCCTGCAGTTTGGCATCACCCCATCTTATGTCCATTTCTTTATACTCTTTCCTTATCTGCTCGACCCTGCCACTGTCTAACCAGTATCCTGTATAAACACCCAGGAGAAATATAACCATTGTTACTAATCCCGCCTTCCAGAATACATCGCTTTGAATTACCATCTTTGTTTTTTATATACTAATAATCTCCAAAAGGACTGAATCAATAAGATTGGAAACAAAAATAAGTATATTGAAAGATAAATAGGTATTTCGCATAAAGTTCTTGAATTTATAAGATTTTTGTCCATTGTCTTTAATCCAATAAGTACATAAACAAGAGAAAGCAGAAATATTAAAAGCCCAAAAACAGTGAAAATATTGGGTAGCAATACAAAAGGATAATTGAAAAGCGGATTTATTCCAGCCAAATATGCATAATAACTGAATTTCAGAAATTCTATCAATCTGCCTGAGATTAAATAACCAAACAGGGTTATGCCGATAATACTAATCAGAATAGAGATGGAAAAAAAAGGTAATATAAATAGGCCGAAGATTCCATAATTTCTACTAAAGAATGTGGATTTATACATGTTTATGGTTTGTATTCCGCCAATGTCCCATCTCAGCCTCTGATTCCACCAGTCCTTGAATCCTTTTGGTACATTTGTATAAACCTTCGCTGAAAGCTCCATCTTTATTTTATAACCTGCCTTCTGTAATCTCCATGCTATCTCAATATCCTCAGTCAACACATTTGGAGCAAAGCCACCGACCTTCAGGAGTACGTCTCGTCTATATAAACTCAGGGGCCCGGGGGTAACATAGACGCCATGTATATATTCTAATAGTTTACGCCCCCACGCAATTAGAATGTATTCAATAGTCTGTAGTCTTTGCAGAAAATTTTTTGGATCCTTTACGAGAATTGTAGAAGTCACTGCTGCTACCTGAGGATCATTAAAGTGATGTATCATTCTAATTAGTGCATTACTTTTTGGATAGGAATCTGCATCTACACAGGCAATTATCTCACCTTTTGCTTTCTCAATTCCAAGATTTAGGGCATTAGCCTTTCCTGCATTCTCCTTTTTTAATACAGTAACACCAGTCAGATTGGCAATTTCTGCTGTCTTATCAGTACTCCCATCATCAATTACAATAATCTCAATTAGGTTTCTAGGGTAAGACAATTTCTTAAGAGAATTTATGGTTTCCAGTATATGCTCTTCCTCATTGTACGCAGGTATTATTATGCTTACTGAAGGTAACCTCAGACTTTCTTCCCTTGTGAACATCCTTTTCCAATTCTTGAAAAATAGGATTATAAAGATAACCGTCAGGTATAGTGTAACAATTGCAAAGAAAAGGAATAAATAATCTGTTAGGTACATTCTCTTCCATATATTATTGAACGCTTGTTATAATATGGGGTTATCGGAAGACATCAAGTTGGTTCAAAAGCGTAGAGGGTTTTTTCTAACAAACCCCTTTCCTCAATGTTTTTTGATAATTCAAAGACTGGTTTGACATTAACGTCTGCTGACAGGGGGGGTTCTTCTGAGATGTGTTATCGCGCCTTCTAATCCCTCCCCAAGTTTATCAAACACCATTTTTACCTTTTAATTCTTCTGAAATTATGGCTCTCAGTCTCTCTTTTTCGATTAAACCAGAATACGTTGAATTTCCAATTATCAATGAGGGGGTTAGGGTGAGATTGTATGTCTTCTTAAGCGTTTGGACTATTGGTTCATCTAGATTTACATCCAGGACAAATACGCGCATCTTATTTTGAAATTCTTCTCTGACTTCATCTAGTACATTACCCTGTTTTATACAGTCTGGGCATGGAACAGAGTAGAGGTACAGCACAACAACAACATCCTCCTTGCATCTATTTTTTACATAAGAGTTTAATATCCATGCCCTCGTTGATAAAAGGGCATAGTCCCGTTTTAGATTTTGATATCTTTCAGATACAGTATTTTCTTGCTTATCCTCAAGTTTTACAAGATCATTTCTAATACTCCAAACCTCTTTTGTAGTATCGCCAAGAAGAACTGAGAGAAATTCACAATTCAGTTCACTTCCCATTGTGTTTAGGTATATGTACTCTAACTGTATGTTCTCAACCTGCCTCTGGAGTGACCTGACCTTTTCTTCTGTATATTCGGTCATTGATTTTTCTATGAAAAGGCCAGACATAACCCCCACTACATAGAATACCAGGGATAACACTGCTGCAGCCAGATATATTCTCGATTCTCGCATATTTTAATCCATTGAGATAATAGATTATTAAACTAAAATGGACATTGATGTTAAATTCAATGAATGAAAATTTAATATGGGGTATACTTCGTATACCCTATAGTGATGATGAAACTTCTGAAGTTTCTGCATCAAACTCCCGGATGAGAGCAAGGCCCTCATTGGGCCCGAATTTCTGCCAAAGCAGAAATTGGGACAAAAATTCGCAATGCGAATTTTTCTTGCCCAAAAACCCGAAGGGTTTTCGGGTTCTGAAGGTTGGAGATAATAGATTATTAAACTAAAATGGACATTCATTGGATAAGCATGTTGCTTTACAACACGTTTTTAATACCGGTGACCTTCTTTTCTTTTTTATATTATATAGTGACTTTAAGACATATTTTCAGTAAAGAGGAAAGGGAGAATTCAACGATAGAGGACATGGATTGGCCAAGTGTTACGGTCCAGATACCTACATTCAATGAGCCGGTTGCGGTAAGGTGTGCTGAGAGTTGTCTGAATTTTGACTACCCCGGGGATAAATTTGAGATTATAATCGGGGATGACAGTACAGAACCGGGGGTATCCGAGATTATTGATGATTTTGCTAAGAATAGTGGTGGGCGGGTGGTAGTTACAAGAAGGGCTGAAAAAAAGGGCTTCAAGGCAGGAAACCTGAACAATATGCTAAAATTCTCAAGGGGTGAAATCATTGTAATATTTGACTCTGACTTTGTAGCACAAAGAGATTTTTTAAAACGCATTGTTGTCCCCATTGTCAAGGATAAGAAAGTCGGGTGTGTGCAGGCCGAGTGGGAATTCCTGAATGAAAGAAGAAATTATGTATCAAAGCTATCTTCAACTCTCTTAATGTTTTACTATTCCCTTATCGTTCCAATAAACAAGAGATTAGGCATACCTTTTTTATTTGGTTCTGGGGAGGCAATAAAAAAGGATTTAATATTAGAATTGGGTGGATGGCAGGAAAGTAGCCTTACAGAGGATACAGAATTCTCCATCAGGATATTTAAGAGGGGGTATAAGATAGTTTATCTTGAGGATGTTAAGGTTTGGGGGGAGGTTCCATATACGCTAAAAGGACTTATGAGCCAACAGAGGAGGTGGGCCTACGGTAATACAATGGTTTTTTTAAGACATGTTAATTCCATATTTTTCGGGAATTTTTCGTTTCTGCAAAAGATTATGATATCATATACGACATCAATAGGGTATTTGTCAAATTTTCTGCTTTTATTATTCCTGATTAGCGGAATAATATTCTTCCTATCACAGCCACCAGCCCCAATTGATATGGGAAAATTTCTAAATCAAACATAAAGATTATTTTTAATTACCTCCGGGTTTCTTTTAGGTGGTATAGTTACCCTTTTTAAGAGAAATAAAGTAGGGATATTAATCCCTTCCATGGTTTCTGTGTTGACTATAGGCATTCTAGTCTCCTTTAGCGTTTGTGTCGGGTTTTTTAATGCTCTTTTTGGCAGAGAAATGGCTTGGTCTGCAATAAATAAACAAGGCAATTCCGTTTTCTTCAAAAATGATTGACATAATCTTATCGCTGATGTTTTTCGCATTGATTGTTTTGCATGCATCGTGGATAGTGTTGTTTTTTTACAACAAAAAAGAGACGAATGCGGAGTTATTTCCAAACATTTCGGTTGTCATTCCCGCACATAATGAAGAGAAACACATTTCAGATACTATAAAGGGTGTTGTTGATGCGTATTACTCTGGTGAAAGAGAAATAATTGTAGTAAATGACGGCTCTACGGATAGAACGGAGGAGATTGTTAATAGAATTTCAGAAAAGAATAAAGATGTAAGGATATACAAAACAATGCATGCTGGCAAGGCAAATGCAATAAATCTTGGCATTAGAAATGCCAAAAATGAGATTATAATTGCCTTGGATGGTGACTCTGAAATAGACAAAAAAGCATTGGTAGAGATAGTTAAACCCTTTTACATGGGTGGGGTTGGTGCTGTTTCTGGCATTATAAGGGCAAAGGACAGCAGAAATCCCATTACATGGTTTCAGGATTTTGAATACATATTATCCTCCGGTTGGAGGTTTCTCTGCAACAAGATTAATGGAACTTATATCTTTCCCGGCTTTGCAGCCTTCAGGAGGGGTGCTTTGCTCAAGATTGGCGGTTTTAACAGAGATACATTTTCTGAGGATTTTGATGTCGGGTTAAGGCTGAAAAAGGCAGGTTATGACTTGGTTATGTCAAGTGCAATAATATACACGAAAGTGCCAGAAACTATTGGGGGCTTAATTAAACAGAGGGTGCGTTGGGGGCGTGGCACGATACAGGTAATGAAGAAACATATGGATATAATTCTAAACAGGAAATACGGCTCTATTGGCTTATATGGGATACCGACACAGATCTACTGGTACGTCCACGGCTTTGTTTATATACCGATTTTTATGTACCAGGTATTTGGTGGTTATTTCCAGAATTTCGTTTTTTACAAAAATTTTTTTTCTTTTGAGGTATTAAAATACTTTTTCTCGTGGTTCTCTATGTATGGGATGATAGAGGTTATTTATAAGACAATTTCGGGCGTATATGATACAAGTTTATTGTTCTTTTTGTTGATATCTATGTTTGTCCTGTATCTTTTATATATTACGCTGCTTTTGATGAAGATGGCAAAACCAAAACCCAGACACCTATTTGTTATGTTCTTTTTCTTTCCATATTCTATGTTTGCATTATTCCTACAGGTTTTCCCTTCCTTGTATGAGATCTACAAACCATGCAGCAGTAATGTATGGGAGAAAAGCCAATAGAATATGGACCCGGAATTTATTTTTGAATTGAAAAGGCAGTTAGTTCATCTGCTATTAGGTATCGGAATTGCGCTTTCTGTTTATTATCTAAAACCAGTATATGGAAACTTAATTTTAATTCCGCTAATGTTGGCGATATTGTTTATGTTAATAACGCCAAGAATCCCACCGGAATTGAATATGTCAAACCATTTATTGTTCCATTTTGAGAGGGTCCGGGACAAGATAAATTCACCGTTTAAGGGCGCTATCTGGTACTCTTTTGGGATTATTCTACCGATTGCCTTTTTACCAATAGATGTGGGTAGTGCAATAATTGCTATACTGGGTTCTGGAGATTCTATGTCAACATTGATTGGAAAATTTATGGGAAGACACAGGATTGGCTCAAAAAGTATAGAGGGGTTTTTGGGTTTCTTCCTCTTCGGGCTTATTGCTGCTGCAATTTTTGTGCCATTTCAGATGGCAATTATCTTTGCGTTTTTAGGGGCTATAATGGAATTCCTTGCATTTATGGATGACAATTTCTTGGTTCCGGTGGGATTGAGTGTTTTTTATTTTATTACCGCCCTATAATTAGTCTAATTTCTAATGTTTTATGTGGGCCTGTAGCCCAGCATGGATTGTGCAACAAACCCTTTTCTTTTAATAAAGAACCCGAAAAATCGCTTTGCGATTTTTGGGCAAGAAAAATTCGCAATGCGAATTTTTGTCCCAATTTCTGCTTTGGCAGAAATTCGGGCCCAATTAGCGACAGGGTCGCTAATTCGGGAAGGGTTTGTATTCCCGAAAGAAAAAAATAATATCATTAAGTTATTTTGTGGGCCCGTAGCCCAGCATGGATAGGGCATCGGACTTCTAATCCGGTGGTCGCGGGTTCAAATCCCGCCGGGTCCGCTACAAAACACTTTTCTTTCCTAAAGAAAAGTGTTTTGATTCCCAAAAGAAAAGGAATTTTGCTTCGCAAAATTCTAAATGGGGATAGGTATAACGGAGCTTTGCACTTATGTTAAAATCAGATTTTGCTTATGCCTTTATCCAATTAATTATAAGATGGATTTTACAATATTCGTTGCACTTGTGGCAATGATATTTCTGGCTTTAAATGATTTATTCTATAAGAGTGCAAGAGATAAGGGTGCAACCGTTAGCTCTTTCTTATTTACCCAAGCCTGTTTTTTTGGGGTAACAACAATAGTTTTTGCGGTACTTACTGGTGGAATTTATATAAATACAATTATACTCAAATATGCCTCGCTATCGGGTATTCTAATGTTTATTGCCTACGCAT
>JAKFXM010000128.1 GCA_021731385.1 Methanobacteriota archaeon | reverse complement strand
ACTATGTGGTAGTTGAAAAAAATAACAACGGCGAATGGAAAGAGATTAGGTACGATATTGAATGTCCCTGTGCGGCAAAATGCTCAAGAACAACATTAATATTGTCAGCAGAAGATAATCATGATTTTAATTGGGATCAAAAAGACTACGTTTGCGCGCAAGTTGGGGAAGGCACATACAGATTTAAAATCGCATGGGGCCCTGAAGCATTAGAATTGTATACGCCAGAAATTTCCTATTCAAATGAGTTTAAAATTGTAAAAATTTTAAGTTTTCCAGAAAATGAGCTTTCGTGTAATGATGGCTCTGATTGTATTGCTCGTTTTTCACACTGCGATTGCCGATTCTACTGCATTAACAAGACGGTTAAATTTAAGGATTGTTCTAATCAGTGTAATATTCTACCAGAAACGCCTGTTTGTTGGTGTAGTGGTAATAAATGTGGGATAATTCCAAATTTTTAATTTTATCAACTGGCTCATTATAAAATTGCTATTTTCATATGTGGTGGCGCGTCAGCTTCGCTGGCACGAAAAATTGCGGCGGCTGAAAAAGCCCGCCTACGCCGAGGCTTCGGCGGACAGGCGAGGGCGGGGCGGGATTCCTTTCCCCCAACCCCTTCTTTCTTGCCCGCACGAGCGTTCAGATTTGATGAAGATTCATGGAATCATAGAGTAGATGAAAAAATTGATAAGACGATATTACATTTTATGTCACCCGAAGACATTGTATCAAGCAAATTATCAATAATCTCGACGGAGAATGACATTATTGATATGATATCTATCTTAGTAGTAAATGCAAAAAATTTGATATGGATTATTTTTCAGGTAAAATAAAAGAGGGTGTTAATGCATTGAAAAAAGCAAAATGAGAATTATAGGTTATAGTATAGGGGCAACAGAATTCCTGATATTGACCAATGTTCTTGTTTTTATCTTTACACTTGCAAGCCCGGAACTCATATACGAAAATTTTGCTCTGAGCCCGATTAGGGTTTTTGAACAGCCATGGACGATAATAATGGGCATGTTTGTACACGCTGGCTTTAATCACATACTCTATAATATGCTCACCCTGTTCTTCTTTGGTCTATATCTTGAAAGACTCGTAGGTGAAAATAATTTTTTAAAGGTTTATTTCCTTGGCGGGATTCTTGGCAGTCTTCTTGTCATATTACTTGCGCCACCATCATCCATTACGGTTGGTGCATCTGGAGCCATATTTGCAGTCGGCGGCACATTGGCAGTATTGAGGCCAAACCAAACAGTCTATTTATTCTTTGCAGTCCCCATGCCCCTTTGGATTGCAGTAATCGGGGGCTTTTTCATACTCTCTCTTAATCCCGGAATTTCATGGGAGGGTCATCTTGGCGGCTTGATAGCAGGGTTGGTTGCGGGTTACCTTCTGAAGAAAAAGGTTTCATCTGAAAGCTATGTTTATGGGGTTTACAGGTACTAGGATTTCCAAATTTGGAATGTGATGATATGTCTGTTTAGCCGGTTTTTGTGGATTATTCAAAACCCTCTATAGGATTGCTATCTTATAATTCCGATTTTAATGCATTTTCAAGCCTTTTTAGTTTTTTCTTGCCTTTCTGAAATTTTTTATTTGCTATTTTTACAATACATTTTATGTAATTCTTATCAATTAAAATTTTTCCCCTTTCGATCAGAGGGGCATCAATCCTCTCTGTACTGCAGATTTCTACAAGATATCTCTCAGGCTTACATGACTGAACTCCGACCTTTTTGAATCCGGAATTTCTCGCAAGATTTACAATCCTTACTGCACTATCCAAATCCCTTGAAACTATGTGAAAGATTGATGGCTCGTAAATAAACCAGACAATCCCTTTTTTCGGAATCCTTTTCAGCGCAGATTTTATATCCTCAACTCCAACCTCATGATGCCACTTACCCAGCCAGTCACTGTCCTTTTTTGTTCCAACATCGTGAAATACGGAAATCCTGCCGGCACAGCTTGAAGTGGTATAGTAATCTTCAAGTGAATTCAGATGCTTTATCATTGGAACTACTAAAGAATCAACCTCCCCGCTATCCAACGCGTTCTGGAATTTTTTAACTGCTGTTGCTTTCTGCTTGCCGAATTTCGATTTCATGATTATATGATTTTGCATAGCAAAATCATAGCTACGAAACTCTAATATGAATTTGCTTTGCAAATTCATAGCTTCGACACCTTTGGTGTCGAATAAAGAGTTTCGTATTATTATATTGTCATATGTTCTATAATTGATAACATTCTATAATTAATAACAATGATACCTAATGGCAGAAAAAAGGTGCTGAAGGTCTTCCATGATGCACCTGACAAGGAATTTCACATAAGGAATGTAGCACGAATGGCAGAAATACCTGTTGACAATGCGCACAGGTATCTTTATGAGCTTGCAAAAAAGGAATTCCTTAAAAAGCGGAAAGACGGAAAACTGACATTATTCAGGGTAAATCTGCAGAATCCCATTCTAAGAAAATTTTTCGAATACATTGAACTTGAAAAGACGCAGGAATTCTTCAGAAAGAATCCCCATTTAATGGAGATCGAGAATATAACGGGGAATATTCTTGAAAATACCAAAGGAGTGCAGATGATATTTCTGTTTGCCTCAACATCCGATATCCTGGTTGTTGTTTCTGATGGCATCAAAAGGCCCTTTGAAAACAGCAAGGTGATAAAATCCGTAACCCTTGGGGAGTTCAGGGATTTATTAACCGATAAAAAATTTTTTGGAAAATTCATTGGGGAGAGGATAACCCTGTATAATGAATTCCTGTTCTGGAGGGAGGTAGCAGAATTAATGGGGTCCGGGATATAATGGGCCCGAATTTATATTGACAGAAATCTAATTTTATTCCATTGTTTTTATTAAAAATGTACCACGGAAAGATTACCAAGGCGCATAAAAAAAGGAAATATGCGATTGGAAGAGGGGCGGCAGAAACCACGATAGGAGGAGATAAAAGGAAGATTATACGGGTAAAGGGTGACGGCAGTAAGGTCCGGCTCACAGCAGCAAAATACGCAAATGCCATTATAGACAAAAAACCCGTAAGGTGTGAGATTCTTACGGTTGCAGAAAATCCGGCCAACAAGGATTTCATAAGACGGAACATTATAACAAAGGGGGCTATATTGAAGGCAAAGACACCTGAAGGCAGTGAAATAAACCTGAAGGTTACCTCAAGACCCGGGCAGGACGGGATAATAAATGCTGTTTTGGCATAGGATACGGGGGAATTAGGGGCTATCAGTATCCACTAAATACTATGAATCAGAAAACAAAAGGTAATACAGGGAATATAGGGCGGAATTACAATATCACACTAAAAAAAAGAAACGAACTTGTAAAACTTGCTGAGAGGTACCTTGGTTATGATTCTCTGTATACATGGAATGCGAATATAAACGGCATTATCCTACAACTGAGAACAAACGATGAGCACCTTGACGATTTCTGGAGGGAGAACTGGTTTCCTGCCGAGTTTAACCATAATCTAAGCCCTCATGGTGTAATCTATGCAGTTAACGGAATATCTGACACAGAACCTAACATCTACTATCACTCGGAAACAAACACTGGGATTGTTTTCAATAACAGTGTTTATGAGACAATAAGATCTTTGGCACTGGGGATAGCGATGGATATCTCCGAGAAGCGGAAAGAGATTCATTTTCTAAGGGGGGCATTAGTTGATGTGAACGGTGATGGGATTATTATAACCGGCCCTTCAGGTTCCGGGAAAACAACCAACACCTTCCTGATTTTAGACATGGAGAATGCAAGGATTCATTCAAGTGACTGGATTTATGTTGAACACATCGGCGGGGAGAAGGGAAGAATTTCGACACTTGTTTCTGAAAGGAAATTCTATGTCAATACGGAAATTGCAAAAATCAGCCCAAGGCTTAAGGAATTGTTAAAAAAGTGCAAAAGGGAGGATTCGCGCCTGATTCTGGACCCCTGGTGGATTGGCGGCGGGGAAAAATTCGTAGATACAACAAGAATTAAGATTATACTCCTGCTTCAGCCAAATCCTGATGACAAGAATATCGCAAGGAGGTTGTCGGTTGATGAAGCATTGTCAATACTGGCTAATTCCCCGGAGCCATTCTTTAACCCGCATATTCTGGTTGTGGATGAGGAAAGAAAGACGATGCAGATAAAATTCTTCAAAGAGATTCTAAAATTTGCAGCATGTTATGCAGTAAATACGGCAAAACCACTCTTTGATGTTCAGAGAAGGATAAAAGAGATAATATCTTCAAGGGAGTATCTCAAGGCATTTAAAGAGTCAGAAGCAGAGGTAAAGATCGAAAAGGAGATAAGACCTGAAGTTGACCTGAATAGGGTAAAGAGACTTGTCATGGAATTAGACAAAAGCCCGAATGTAATTCATCCGAAGCCTGAAGAGATAAGAAGCATTGCAGAGCAATATGGTACAAAGACAAAATTCGGTAATTACAATTTTTCCTCAACCGTTAAGAACAGAAGTGCAAATCTCACTGTTTATATCGGATCAGAAAAGGTTCTACAACCAAGATTAAATCCTGCCCAGAGGGAAATTCTAAAAAATTTGTCAAGAACTATAGAGGAAGTTGAGGAGTACCTGAAAAAGGCGCCATTTGTCTGCACAGAGACGAATATGGGTGACAACCCCTACTTTATCCCGCATTGCACAATGTTTGTCTCGACGCACAGAAAAGAGATGGTTCGATTAGCTCACATGATAAATCAGACACTTTTTGCCCATAATGAAGGAAGAAAAGGACCGAAGGAATATCTTGTTTATATTCCTGAATGGCAGGAAAAAGACAGGCAGATCCTTGTATTTCCTGAAATTGGCGTAACATTTGTTCTCGGCACTGATTATTATGGGGAGGCAAAGAAGGGCTTCCTTAGGATGGCAATGTGGTACTCAAAGCAGGAGGGCATGCTGGGACTCCATGCTGGTGCCAAGATAATAATGGCAAGGGAAGGTAAAACAGGAAAGATAAAGAGATATAGCATGATTATCTTCGGTTTAACTGCAACAGGAAAGACAACGCACACATGCCATAATCATGGCTTGACTGAAAAGGGGGAAAGGGTGGAAATTGCACAGGATGATGTTGTCTTCATGAGGAATGACTGTTCTGCCCTGGGGACTGAAAGAGGATTCTATCTGAAGACAGAGGGTATAAATCCGGAGATACAACCCTTGATCTATAATGCTGTAACAAAGCCGGATGCCATATTTGAAAATGTTGTTGTTGATTATCTGGGAAATGTCTATTTTGGTGATGAGACCCTTACAGGAAATGGTAGGGGGATTATGCAGAGGGATGACTTTGGGGATTTCAAGGCAGCGAGTATAAATCTGCCGCCAATCTCTGAGGTTGATGGTTTGATAATTGCATTTATCACGAGGAGGAATACTGTAGTTCCAATAGCATCAAAATTAACGCTTGAACAGGCTGCAGCAACATTTATGCTTGGTGAATCGATTGAAAGTTCTGGTGGTGATCCAAAAAAAGCAGGGGAATCCGTAAGAGAGGTAGGGACAAATCCGTTCATTACAGGGGACTTTTCCGGGGAGGGCAACAGATTCTATGAATTCATAAAGGAATACCCGGAGAAAATTCACTGCTATCTACTCAATACGGGCGGTGTTGGGGAAATAATGGATAAAAACGAGGATGGAATAAATGTCATAAAACAAAAAGTGCTTAGGGTTCAAATACCAGAGATGGCTGCAATTATAAGAGGTATTGTCAGAGGAACAATAGAGTGGAAAAAAGAGCCTTATTTTGGAACAATGGTGCCAAAATTTATTGATGGCGTTGACATGTCAAAATTCGAATTGTCAAAATTCTACACGCAGGAGCAGATTAATTTCTATGCCAGCAAACTGAAAAAGGAACGTGTTGAATGGCTTGAGAAATTTCAGGGATTGAATCCTGAGATAGTGAAGGCTGTTAAGGAGTAAATGAGAAAAAAAATCAAAATCTTTGACACAACTCTCAGGGATGGAGAACAGACCCCCGGGGTTGCACTGAACCTAGAGAAAAAGATGGAGATAGCAAGAGCCCTTGATGAACTCGGTGTTGACATAATTGAGGCCGGATTTCCTGCTTCTTCTGAGGGGGATTTTAGTGCTGTTCAGAGTATTGCAAAATTAGGATTAAATTCAAAAATCTGCGGGCTTGCAAGGGCATTAAAATCGGACTTAGACAGATGCATTGACGCTAATGTTGATATTGTGCATACATTTATTTCAACATCCCCACAACATCTCAGATATCAGATGGAAAAAACAGAGGATGAAATTTATGAGATGGCGATTGATGCGGTGGGCTATGTTCTTGATCACGGGTTTAAATGCCTTTTCTCACCAATGGATGCTACAAGAAGTAAATTACCTTATCTTATAAAGGTCTGTAAGGGTGCTGAAAAAGCGGGGGCAGAAATTATAAATATTCCGGATACTGTTGGAGTGATGTATCCTAGTGCAATGAAGGAACTTATGAGCAAGATTAGAAAGGAGATAAAGGTAGACCTTGATGTTCACTGCCACAATGACTTTGGAATGGCGGTTGCAAATACACTTGCGGCGGTTGAAGCAGGCGCTAATGAGGTTCAGGTAGCTGTGAACGGACTTGGGGAGAGGGCGGGAAATGCGGACCTTGAGCAGGTTGTCATGTCTCTTGAAATTCTTTATGGAATAAAAACAAATATAGAAACTGAAAAGATATATCGGACAAGCAAATTAGTTGAAAGACTTACAGGAATCAGGGTTATGCCGAATTTTCCGATTGTCGGTGATAATGCATTTGCCCATGAATCGGGAATTCATGTTCATGCAGTTCTAAAGAAGGCTGAGACCTTTGAGCCAATAAAGCCGGAGATGGTGGGGGCAAAAAGAAGACTTGTTCTCGGGAAGCATGTCGGAATTCATGGGATAGAAGCTAAACTGAAGGAATTTGGAATTGGGGTAAATCCTGAACAGTTAAGGGAAATTACAAAAAGAATCAAGGATTTGGGGGATAAGGGCAAGCGCGTGGTAGAGGAGGATCTTATTGCGATTTCAGAGGACATACTGGGAACTTCAAAAGAGAAAAAAATTGTTGAATTGATTGACTTAAAACTAAATCTAGAACTTGGAAAAAAGCCGGTTGCATCTGTAGTTCTTAATGTTGCAGGAATCAGGAGGAAGGCAACACATGATGGTGTGGG
>JAKFXM010000066.1 GCA_021731385.1 Methanobacteriota archaeon | reverse complement strand
ATTGGGCCCGAATTTCTGCCAAAGGCAGAAATTGGGCACAAAAATTCGCAATGCGAATTTTTCTTGCCCAAAAACCCTTTTGGTTTTTCGGGTTCTTTCTTTTTCGCCAGCGTTTTTCTTTCTTTGGAAAAGAAAGAAAAAGGCTGTTCATGCTCTGTAATTTCAATTACAGAGCAGTAAAATTTCCTCTAAAGTAGAATAATTATAATGTTTTGAGGAAATTTTAGTAAAAATTTCCTGCAAGGAAATTTTCTCGAAATGGAAAAGGCAAGAATAATTCTCGTCGGAAAGAATATACGGGATGTAGAAAACGTATCGAATCAGATAGTTGACGTTACTAAAAAAACAGGCGCGAATTATTCAGGACCTATTCCGATGCCCACGAAAAGGATGAAGATTACAACAAGAAAGTCCGTAAGTGGCGAGGGCACAGCAACCTGGGAGCGCTGGGAAATGAGGATTCACAAAAGGATCATTGATGTTGATGCGGATGAAAGATCACTGAGGCAGATAATGCGGGTTCAGGTTCCGGATGGCGTGTATATCGAAATTGAGATTAACCGATAGGTTTTTGGTTTGATATTTTCTCTATCCTGCATTTTTATTATTTTAATCAGTATTCTAAATTTCTTTACTTCTAATTTACATGCTCCCGTGGTGTAGTCCGGTCTATCATGCAACCCCTTTAAAAAGGTGTTGCATCCCCAAATGGAAACCTGCTTTGCAGGTTTCAACAAATTCGAAAAATAAGCCAAGATAATAACATCAATTGCAAATAAAAAGATACAAAACGCTCCCGTGGTGTAGTCCGGTCTATCATTCCGGCCTTTCGAGCCGGTGACCCGGGTTCAAATCCCGGCGGGAGCAAGCCTTTACCATACGTTTCCATTTGCTTATGGAACTTATCTTTTGATTCTTCTTTCTTTTGTTTCCAGCGGCTTGAAAACTCACTGCCGTTATCGAAAAGTAATGCCCTGGTAGGCCCATAAACTCTTACCTCCGTGATTTCCTGATCCAGGGTGTATAAACCATTCTCAATGTTGATGCTGTCGAACATTTACTTTATATTCCTTATATGCCTCAAGCACTATAGTCTCTTCACCCATGGTTAGTTCTCGTTTTTTCCTTCCGCACTTCCGGAGTATGGGTATCTCATCTGTATCCCTATACTCTTTGTACAGTTGTTGTGCCCTTCGTTGGCTTATCTTCTGGACGCCAGCTGCCAACCCGCTGGGCTTTCCGTGCTCCATTTCCCGAACGATCCACTTGATCTTCTTCTGATTGAGTTTTCTCATAAAAATCAATTCATCGGAAGCGAAATTATTTCGGGAAATTATACAGTATTTAGGTTAGTTATACAATATGTATAACATGGTAATTATTGAAAACCCTGTAAAGAGATGGGGGCATTCATTCGGTATTGTGATTCCAATGGATATAGCAAAGAAGATAAATCTAAAAGAAGGGCAGATTATTGAAATGGAGATAATGGGTAAAAAGGGGGTTGATGCGTTTGGCAGGTTCAAAAAAGCAAAGGCATTTAGAGAAGAAAAAGAAGCACATAGAGAGTTCTGGTAGAATGTTGTATATCTTAGATAGTTATGCATGGGTTGAATACTTTATAGGCACGGAAAAAGGAAGGAAGGTCAAAGTATTATTTGAAAATCCAAAAAACAAATTCATTACGGTTGAATGTTGCATTGCCGAATTAAGGGGCTGGAGTATAAAGAATGATATTGATTTTCGGGGGGTTCTAAAGATTATTGAAGCGAACTCTGCTATAGCGCCTGTTTCGAGGGATGAGTGGATCGATGCTGCGGTAATAAAATCCGAAATGTTAAAGAATGTAAAGGACTTCGGGCTTATTGACGCCATCTTAATTTCTAAGCAGAGAAGAACCAATTCTAAAATAATTACTGCAGATCTACATTTTAAAGGTCTCATAGATATAGAATTCCTCTAAGAAGGCAGTTTACTTTGTATCAGTTATCTCAACATTAAATTCGGTTTTAAATAAGAAATTGAACCTACTACAATCTTCTCGGCAGGAGCAAAGATATAAATATCTGTCTTCTATAAAATTATTACATGGTTCGAGATATAGAAATATCCTTTGACCAAGAAAAGAGAGAGTACATAATCACCTCGGAGGGAAATTCCCTAAGGCTTGATGAAAAGCAATTCAGGGCTATAAAAACAGGGATGAACGGAATTGCGTATGCCCTGATGCTTAAAAGCATCAGGAAGAAATGACCTTTCTGGCAAGAATAGCCTCTATAAGACCCATTGCCATCAGTTTGCTCTGTTCAATCTGGAATCCGTTATTCGCTAATTCTTTCCTAAGCCCGTGGTTTATCATGTCTTTTGCAGTATCGGTCTCAATTAGCATTGCAATATTCAATACAGTATTCCTAAGAAACCCTTCCGGTTTATGGTAATCTGCAACCAGCAATTTGCCATCATTCCTCAGTATCCTGTAAATCTCTTTTAGTGTATTACTCCTTGCAATTCCTGGCATCTCATGCAATGCGAAAGAAATCGTAATCCTGTCAAAATAATTTGCGGGATAAGGAATATTTTCAGAATTTGCATGTATAAAGCAAACCCCTGTTGTCTTGCGTCTTGCAATAGACAACATAGTTGGTGATAGGTCTATACCCACAACCTCCCCCGCCTCGCCAACCCTCTCAGACACCATCTTTGTCAATTCACCAGTTCCACAGCAAACATCCAGAATCTTGTCCGCGGGCTGTGGATTTAACAATTCAATTACACTGTCCCTTAATTTCCCCCCACCTCCAAAAGGCAGGGTCATTAATCGTACCAGAAAATCATAGACAACGGCTATTCTGTTGCATTCTCCCCTGTAATAACCTGAAATCTCCTTTGCGTCATTCGTGAAGATGCCTTTAAATCCATATCCCTCAAGATTCTTTTTAATCCCTTCAAGATATTCTATATCCCCATTACTGCACAATAATTCTGAAATTTTTTTGTTAGACTTTAATTGTGTATTATCTACAATACCCCTGAGTAATCCCTCCAGTTCCGCAGTCTCACCTTTAATGTAAATTTCTCCCTTATCACCGCAGCTTATCCCCCCGACTACTACACCATCAAGATTTCGTATTATTAGTTGTCTCATACTTTATTATTTATCTCTTTTCCCGGAAATTTCAGACTGCAAACCCCAGAGCCTTATAAATCCTTCAGCAGCCTTATGGTCAAATTTGTCTTCCTTATTGTAGGTTGCAAGACCCAGATCATAAAGAGAATTCGGCGATTTTCTTCCAACGACAATAGCGTTTCCCTTATGCAGTTTAATTCTGACATTTCCAGAAACAACATCCTGCGTTTTGTTGGTAAATGCATCCAGATCATTCTTCAAAGGTTCATACCACTGTCCGAAATAAGCCATCTGCGCCCATTTTGAATCAAGAATCTCTTTGAAGAGATTTTCCTCCCTTGTTAATGTAAGCCTTTCTAATTCTCTATGTGCTGTAAGGATAATTATTGCTGCAGGGCATTCGTAGACCTCCCTTGACTTAATCCCGACAAGCCTGTCCTCTATCATGTCAATCCTGCCTATGCCATGCGTACCTCCAATAGAATTCAATCTTTTTATGAGTTCTGTTTCACCGGTTTCCTTCCCATTAAGCGATAGGGGAATTCCTTTCTCAAATCCAATTTCGAGATATTCTGCTCTTTCCGGAGAATTCTCTATCGAGGAAGTCCATTCAAATGCATCTTCAGGAGGCTCTATCATAGGGTCTTCTAAAATGCCGGCTTCTATACTCCTGCCCCAGAGATTTTCATCTGTGCTGTAGGGGGATTTTTTTAAGGGTATTGGAATATTGTTCTTCTTTGCATATTCAATTTCTGCATCCCTTGTGAGTCCCCATTCTCTAACGGGGGCGATTATCTTCAATCCCGAATTCAATGCCCTGATAGAGACCTCAAAACGAACCTGGTCATTACCCTTTCCTGTTGAGCCATGCGCTACTGCATCTGCGTTCTCCTTTTCTGCAATTTTTACAAGGTATTTGGCAATTAATGGCCTTGCGATTGATGTGCTTACCGGATATTTCCCCTCGTAAAGGGCGTTTGCCCTTATTGCGGGATTTATATAATCCTTGACAAATTCCTCCCTTGCGTCTATGCTGTATGTTCTTATCGCTCCTAATTTTTTTGCCTTTTCCTCTATCGCCTTTAAATCGCTTTCTTCCTGACCCAATTCAAGAGTCAATGTAATTACTTCAGTTTTGTATTTCTCCTGCAGCCACTTTATGCAAACTGATGTATCCAAGCCTCCGGAATATGCAAGTATTGTTTTCATTTTTGAAGATTATTTGGATAGCAGATATATGGATATTACGGCAAGTACAACGCCAATGCCATTAGGATATGTAATTTTTTCTTTTAGAATAAAGATTCCAAGCAAAACCACAATCACTGGATAAAGTGAGGTCAATGGCAGCACAATGCTTGCCTGATACTTTTTTAGCAATATATAAAAAAGGACTATGGCGACGCCACCGCTGAATCCTGCTATCGCTGAATAAATCATACCCTTCTCTTCTAACCTCAACGGAAAAAACTGGTTTGAAAGAAGAAGATATAACACAATAAAAACATCTGAAATTACGGCTATCCAGAACATTGCCTGCAGACCCATGTCATTAACTGCAACCTTTGCCGCAAATCCCCAGATTCCCCACAGGAGTATTACCATCAATCCAAGTAAAAGTAGTTCGTTCATTTCTCTTCGCTCCACTTCTTAATAATTTCTTGTAATTTTGTCCTTAGTTGCGGAAGTTCAATTTTTACCCGAATTAGCGACTTTGTCGCTAATTGGGCACAAAAATTTTGCTTTGCAAAATTTTTCTTGTAGTATCCCAGATTAGTTCGTACTTTATACCAAAGTAAAAATGTATAAGTCTATCTCTAAATCCTGCCATCTTTTTCCATGGAATATCCGGGTATTTTTGCTTTAATGTTTCTGGAATATTTTTGGTAGCTTCTCCAATGATTTCAAATTTCCTTATTACTGCGCTGGACTTCATATCGTCACTTCTAAAGCTTTCGTAATCAGTTCCTTCCACAAATTTCTCAATGGCATCAATAGCTGCCAGAATATCTGTTAAATAGAGTTTAGACTGCCTCATAAATAAACCGCCTCCTTTAAAATCTGTCCTTTGATTTCGTCTCGTATGGTATCAATAGGAACAATATCTACTTTCATACCGAATTTTTCTTCTAAAAAATCAGCAAGACCAACAAAATCAAAAAGTGTAGCTCCCTTTTGAAACCTCACAAGAACATCCATATCACTTTTCCTTTTCTCCTCTCCTCTTACATAAGACCCAAAAACCCCTACTATCTCCGCTTTATACATCCACATCATTTGCTTCTTTAATTTCTTCAATGTATTTAGTATCTCTTCAAGTTTCATCTCTCTTATTTATTAATTATCTTCAATTAATTAATGAAGAATAAAATAGAACAATGAAGTGGACTAAAAAACACATAATCTCAATAAAGGATTTTTCAAGGGAAGAGATAGACTTCGTTCTTGAGAAATCCCGGATTATGGAAAAGCGGCTGAATTCCAACAAAACTGGTTCTTTGATGAAAGACAAGATTCTTGCGACCCTCTTCTTTGAGCCGTCAACAAGGACAAGGATGTCCTTTGAGGCAGCAATAAAGCGTCTTGGTGGTTCAAGTATCGGATTTAATCTCTCTGAGATTACCTCAGAGGTTAAGGGTGAAACTGTAATAGATACAGTCAGGATTGTGGAGGGTTATGCGGACATGATAGTTATCAGACACCCTGCAGAGGGTTCTTCAAGACTTGCATCAGAATATGTCGAAATTCCGGTAATGAATGGCGGGGATGGGTCAAATCAGCATCCTACACAGACATTGCTGGATTTGTACACAATCAAAAAGGAATTTGAGGATATTGATGGTTTGGACATCTCCATAGTAGGTGATTTGAAATATGGAAGGACGGTCCACTCCCTTACCAATGCACTTGAAAATTATGATGTAAATCTGAAATTAATATCACCTGACGAACTTAAGATGCCAAAGAATCTCGTAAAGGAATTGAAGGATAACGGAATCGAGGTTAAAGAGACAAATAGGTTAGACCTGGCAGAATGCGATGTGATCTATGCAACAAGAATCCAGAAGGAGAGATTTCCTGACCTGCAGGAATATGAAAGGGTTAAAGACGCTTATGTCCTTAATTTAGCAACAATTCAGGGTATAAAGGATAATGCAATAATCATGCATCCACTTCCGAGGGTTACGGAGATAAGCGCAGAAATAGACAAAACGAAATATGCGAGATATTTCCAGCAGGCAAGAAATGGTCTTCCGGTGAGGATGGCATTGTTATGCCTTGTATCGGGAGTGAGATTCTGGTAGAATGCCTGACGATAAAAAAAAGAAGCTCAGGATAAAGCCGATAAAGAACGGCATAGTTATAGACCATATAAAGCAGGGCAAAGCCCCGCAAGTACTTAGAATTCTCGGCATTGATGAGAAATTCGGGGATGCGGTTACCATAGCCATGAATGTTCCAAGCAAGGTTCTCGGAAAAAAGGATATAGTGAAGGTTGAGAACAGGAACATAAAAACTGCCGAGATAAACAAGATTGCCCTGATTGCCCCAAATGCAACGATAAACAGGATAAGGGATTACAGGGTTGTAAAGAAGAAAAAGGTCGTTCTGCCAAAGAAGATTATTGGCATGGTTGAGTGCCCGAATCCCCGGTGCATTACAAACAAGGAAAGGGAGCCGGTAAGGACAGTATTTCTTGTCCGGCATGCAGACCCGCTGATTCTTATATGCAAGTATTGTGAGAGGCAGATTACGCTTTAGCAACAGAATTTGGGGTTTGGGAATGCAACCCACAACTGTCAATTTTTTCCATCAACAGCCGAAAACGGCTGTTGAGTCTTGACTGCTGGAAATCATTTGACAGCAGTCAATCCAGTTGTGGGGCAGTTGCAACCTCCCGAATCAGAGCAAGGCTCTGATTGGGCCCGAATTAGCGACTATGTCGCTAATTGGGCATGTGGCAGAGCGACTTCGTCGCCCGAATGAGAGATAATCTCTCATTGGGCCCATTGAGCCTTTAGGCTCAATCGGGCTCTGACATATGTCCGAGAGGCTTGTGGCAGAGGCTTCGCCTCTGACACACACCCGAGCCTTTGAGGCTCGGTTGTGTCGCCTCTCGGCCACACAAAAATTTCCTGAAAGGAAATTTTCTTGCCCAAAAACCCTTCGGGTTTTTCGGGTTGGTTGCAACTCCAAACCCTTTCAAAAAGGGTTTGCTGTGAGAGAGCAGGTTG
>JAKFXM010000213.1 GCA_021731385.1 Methanobacteriota archaeon | reverse complement strand
CCTGCATATTTTACATTCGAATGTTAGTTTCATCTCAAGAAGATTTTGCCTTTGGCAAAATTTTTACTGTTCTGTAATGTGGCCAAGAGCCAAAGGCTCTTGGACATATATTCAGAACGACATAGTCGTTCTGATACATTGAAATTACAGAACATCTAAAAATCAAACTCACTATCCCATCCGTTTTTACCTGTTTCATCGAGCTTTTTCCTTGTTCCTATGGGTAGTTCTGTTGAATTCCCTGAAACGCCGTATCTTCTCCTGTCCTTTAATTCAGCCAATTTCCCTTTATTCCAGCCCGACACATTTTGATAATAGCCTGTTATTCTTGACCACCAGTCTATATTACCTGAACCGCAATTTGGACATTTCTCTATAAGCCCGCCGGAAACCGTATTACATTTGCTGCAAACAGACAAATCCTTTGTATATGCAAAATACTGGATTGCTGTCTTTGTTGCGATCTTTTTTGTTAATTCATAAATGCCTTCCGGGCTTGGATTTGACTCTCCAATCCACACATGACTCATAGCACCCCCATCTGTTAATGCATGAAATGCCCCCTCAATAGTCAATCTCTTCCATAAAGGTATATCGGCAGAGGGCCTTACATGGAATGAATTCGTGTAATATGCAGATTTTCCAGAACCATTAAATATTGCATTATCGGGATACTTTTCCATATCTATTTGGGCAAGCCTGTAGGCAGATGATTCGGCAGGGGTTCTTGCGAGCGAGAAATTCAGTCCTGTTTCCTTCCTGAATTCTGCGACAATCTCCTTCATTGTCTTCATTACCTTTAATGCAAATGTCCATGCATTATCCGATTCATGAAGCTCTTCCCCGGTATATGCCCTGACCAATTCGTTCATCCCTACAATGCCTATAATATAACTTTGCCCGTCCGGCTCAAGGTATCTTTCGCCATTTTCATTTATTATCTGACTCATAAATGGAAGCAGATTGTTTTTCAGATTTTTGTTGATTATTTCCCTTTTCAGAAGGAGTATCTCCTTTGCCTTTCCCATTCTCTCCCTGAGCAATTCAAATAATTTTGCATCATTGCCATTTGCAATATAAGCCAGTTGAGGAAGATTTATCGTAATAACCTGCAAACCACCGCCCCTTAATGTACCGTTGAATAAATTACTCTCTGTTGCGGCAGTATCTAATGGCATAAGGAAACTGCAACAGTTAGAGGAAAATATTCCATACACATTAGCAAAATTATGATATTGGTCTACATCCACAAGATCATATACATATTCACTATTTACCTCTTCTATCTGTTTTACTTCAAAGAGATGTAAATCACTACTGATAAAATTTGTGAATAAATTCTCTCCAAGTTCAAGTCTGTTTTCGGTAACTCTCTTTCCTACCTGCGATCTATTCCAGTGACCTGTCTTCATTTCTACTCTAGTAATGTTAAATGGCTCAACAGGAATTCTATCATAGAAATCAAATGTCTTTAGAGGAATTTCACAATTTATTGAAACAAATGGTATTTCATCAATAAACTGATTTATCCTTAAACTACTTGTTAGTCTGAGATGATGGGAATTTTCCCTAGGGACGAGTTCAAACGGAATTCCAATTCTTAGTGTTATAAGGAAAATATCGTCAATTAGGTCTTTATTGCATAAGTAGAGGTCTATGCTATTACCTAGATGTGCATCACCTCTAAACATACCAAGTATAAATTCTCTTAGTATCTCTATAGGCGCTGAAATAAGCCTCTCCGGAACCCTCTTTGTTTTGGCATCGGATCCTGTTTTTAATTCATTTACAAATAATTCCACCAAGGATTTGTCATATACATAGACGGTTGTAGTTTTATTTTTCTTGGAATTATCAAACTTTGGTACACAGCCAAACTTATTCCTCAGGATATTTGAAACATCCTTTATGTATTCCATCTCTGATTGGTTAAAGGAAAAACACACCTTATTCATCCTGTTCTTCCTGTTTGCAACATGTATATAACCCTCTGATGCAAAGTAGCCGAGAAGGCGAGCTATATCCTTTCCTAGCACCACATCCTTTCCTTTGAATTTCAGTCTTGAATTAAATTCAAGGTTAAGGTTTAGATTCTTTAAACCGATTACAAAGTCGCCAACCTTGATTTCTTTTACTCTTACTTCTTTAATCCCATTATCTCTCACCACAGGAACCTTGTGTTTATCTGTTGCGGCCAGGGTTCTATTCCCATCCAGGGTAAATCTGAGGACTCTCTCTTTGTTTTTATGTCTCATAACCTTACCTATTTTTCTCTTCTCCACTTTTAGGGTTTTTGGATTAAAGGAGATAGCATAATCCTCTACTTTAGAGATTTCTATTTCCCCTTCCAGTCCGTTTTCTTTCTTAATATCTCCCTTTGCCATAATCTCATCAACATATCTACCAATCTCAATGGGTAGAATTTTGTCATCTCTCAGAATTAGAATTTTTTCACCCCAAGGCATTGACTGATAGCATGCAAATTTTGGCATATAGGGCTGATTTATTATGTAATAGGGGGTACCGAATTTAGATGCAAGTTCTGAAACCTTAAGTAATTCATCGTCATGCTCTCCCTTTTTAATGTTATCGGGATGCACCTGAACCTCAAATTTCGGGAAATTGAAGGGCTTTCCTATGTAATCGCCATCCAGATAGACATCAACGATTGCATTGAAAAGCATCCTCGTCTCATCTTCAAAATCAGAATAGGTTACAGAATCCTTGACATTACCCCCGGGAAGAACTGCCGGAATATCTCTGAATTGCTCTGGAACAGAGATATCACAGTCTATGCTTGAGAAAACGGTCTGGCCTCCGCGGGCCACATACATCTGGGAGTTATGCAGTCCTAATCCACTCATAGTACAGAAATTCTGTGTTTCTTCTACTTCTAAGTCATATACATATTTCTCGGTATTTAATTTCTCTATCTTTATCACCTTCTCTAGTGATATGTCATGTTTCAATGGATTACAGGTTAGTGTATTTATATTAACCATCCTGCCGTTAACTGGTGCGAGCATATATTCGGGGGTTTGAGGTATGCCCTTCAAATTTAATATATTGAGCAACCTTTCAGATTTATAATTAACAAAACCTATTTCTTCCAGATACTTAAAAGCAGAGTTCATATCTGTAATATAGAGCGTATGTGAGTCGGCATTTGCCTTTGTTTCTCTTCCTCTTATTTTTAATTTTTCACCCTTAAGTCTGAGGATATTATGTCTGGTAATAATTCCAAACCTTAAGAACATAAACCTTAATTGGTCTAAGAGATCTCTACTAGAAGTTGAGATACCTACTAATCTAGCATCAGATACAAAACCATCACTAGTAACATATGACATTAAAACTTCCTTTAACTTATTATTTGGTAGCATTAAAATCCAATCAGGAAGTTTTTTACTAATTGCTGATTCACCAATTCTTAGGATATCCCTAAATAATATGACCCCTAATTTTCCTCCAAAACGCAGATTCCATTTCTCTGCCTCATATGCTTCTGCCATAAAAACTTTTTTCACACAGAATCTTACGTCATCCTTTATTGTTTGATCGTGATCTATTCCTAAACCAATACCCATACCCTCATCCCCTTTATTTGTATAACCCTCTGCAAGATAGTATCCTATCAACCTTAGAAATTCATCAGAAATCAGAAGTTTGAGTGGAAGATAATATTTCTTTTTAGAATAAGTGGATGATGTTACTGAGAGTTCATCAATTATCTTAGAGGGGATATTATACTTCTCAACCAATTTTCTTAACTTTCCAAAGCTTATTGTCCTTTTACCATCCAGTAGTTGATTCACGTGCCAGGAGTCTCCAAGTTCCCTTGAATTATCACCTAAGAATTCTATCAACTTACCTAAATTTGTAATCCTTAATTCATCCCTGTTTAATTTACACAGTTCATCATAGAGATCTATAGTATTTCTATCCAGAGAAACAGAAATATTTTTTATCCCAACCACATAATCTTCCTCCTTCAGTTTTTCAACCCTTATTGGAACTATCCCCTTTCCATCAAATGTAAATAGGGAATGATATTTAGTAACCTTGACTTTTTTACCGAACTTAGTAGTTACTTCATAAAGTTCTGATGCTTTATGTTTAGAAACACCAGTTATTGGTAAAAATCTAATTATACCATTTTTATCAAAACTCAAGACCTTATAGCTACTAACTAATTTTACAATTTCACTATCCCCCCTTCTGATTACTTCTCTTGAGTTATTAACAATTTTATCTACAAACTCCCCAATTTTAATAATTTTAAATTCGTTATTATCTAAAATAGGTATCTTTTCCTCTCCATCAACACTTAACTCATAGATAAACATCTGTGCCAGTTGCTTTATCTTTTTGTATTCCATACCTGAGATATAGGGGGCGAGGAATGTATTGAAATAACTAAAACCCTGGCCGCCAGCGCAATTTGTCTGTGATGCAGCAAGAACCTTTGCAGCATGCAAAAATGCCACCTCTGGTCTTTTTGCAGGCCCTGCAACGGCGGTGTGATTTCCAACACCGTCTGCCTTAAAACCGTTTTTCAGGAAGAACCTTATGTCGTGACTAAAGCAGAAGGGCCTTATGAAGTAATCCAGGTCATGTATATGAATTTCTCCTGCCATATGCGCATCTGCAAGTTCTATCGGAAGAAGATTTATCAACGCATATTCCTTAGATATCTGGTCTGCCATCAGTTTATGGACCGACTCAGGGTTATATTGCAGATTTGCATTCTCTTTTGAGCCCCTGTCGATAAGATTTTTGACATCATATACCGGCATACCAAGCCTTGTATACTGGGCCCTTTCCTTCTCCAGACCATGCTCAAGCAGTTTTACATTAACAATTTCCCTTATAAGTGGTGCGGTTACATAATTCAATCTTAATCTTCCAAGTTCCCGTTCAACCTCTCTTGCGATAAATTCTGCTTTTTGCTGTTTGATTGTTGTTTCCTTTATTAGAGACCCGACAATTTTATTTCTATCGAATCTGTCTAATGTTGTCTTAGAGGTTCTAATCATCAGTTGGGATTTGTATTTCTGTAAGTATTTGTACTGCTCTGCAATTTTTGGATTTATCTTAAACAGAGAGGCATATATCATAGAACGTATCTCCTGCACGGTTATTCCATCACGGATGCTTGTTATTATTTCTTTTGCAACACCTGATGCAACGGGCAGTGGTGCACCGGCACTTATGCAATTTCTGATTATTTCATCAGTATCAAAGGTATCAATGGAATTCTTTTTCTTGACCTTTATTCCTGAATTTTCACCCGAATCAGAAAGTTTATAACTTTCTGATTGGGCCCGAATTTCGCTTTGCGAAATTGGGCCCAAAAACTGCTTTGCAGTTTTTCGGGCACAAAAATTTTGCTTCCCGATTGAGCCTTTAGGCTCAATGGGCCCAAAAATTTCCTTTGGAAATTTTTTGGGTGCAAAATTTTTCTTGTTAAGAATTGTATTTTCTATCATGATGTCACCAGAAAAATTTTTCCAGTAATTAATTGGTGGTGCTTTAATAAAAGTGTTATGAATTTTTATGTTTATAACGAATGATGTATTAAATATAATTGAGGGAATGAAAAAGATAATTTCGATAATTGCACTCTCTGCTATATTTATGGTTATTTTTATGCCATTTGTTCTTTCGGCGGAGGGAAAGGATAAGCAGCAAGATGATGGGAGAATATCTTCAGGTACTGTGATACTGCCTATTGGTTATAAGGGAAATGAAACAGGAACGGGGAATGGGGAAAAGGTAGCAGAAAGAAAAGAGAATGAGACAAAAGCTTTGAAAGAAAGGGAGAACAAGACAGGGGAAGGTGTGAATAAGGAGAAGACAAAGGGTAGGGAAATAAATGAAACAGATGGATTAAAAGGAAGGGGTGAAGAGAATAAGACAAAAAAGGGGATAAATGAAACAGAGGATATAGAACATGGTAAGGAAGGTTTTCCTCCCGGACTGAATTGGAGCATAACCCAAGGGAAGCCGAGTAATGCCAGCATAGAAGTCAGAATCAGAAATATTGAGAGAATAAGGGAGAAATTTCAGGAGATAAATAAAACTATTAATGCAACAGGTAAGCCCGGACTAAGAATGTGGCCGAGCGACGAAGTCGCTCGGACATATGTCGGAGAAGCAAAGCTTCTCCGCCACATTGGGCAATATGTGCAGAATTTAGAGGATATTTCTATATTAATCAGTAATGAAAGCATTGGGGGGAAGGTATCTGAAATTGCAAAAAAGATTGATACATCTCTGGAAAAAAGCAGAAGGGTAGAGGAAAGGATCAGGGGTAGGAATTTCATAACAAGATTTCTCTTTGGGGGGGATAAGAATTCTGCAAAGGAGATAGATGCTGATATATCCAGTAATAAAAGGATGATAGAAGAATTAAGGAATATAGAAAATGAAACTGATGATGAATTAAACCCTCTTCTTGAGGGACATATCAGGTTGTTAGAAGAGGAAAATGTGCGATTGGAGTCGGTTTCTAAAGCCGAATTTGGGGTATTTGGCCTTTTTGGTTGGTTATTCTGAGTTTTTATAACAATAAGTTAACGATCTGATGAAAGAGTATATCAAAGCAAACCCGGGGGACACTATAGAGGTCAAAACTGTCGATGGGAAATTCCAGGGAATTCTTATGGAAAGACCTGAATTAGCGGATGACAGACATTTGGTAATAAAACTTTTAAACGGATATAACATAGGAATAAAAAGGGATAAGATAGAGGGGATAAGGGTTATTGAAAAGGAATTAGAAGGGAGGGAATTAAGCCTGCCAAGTAGACCGAAAACAGAAGACAGAAGACCGAAGACCGTGTCAATAATCGCTACTGGAGGAACCATAGCAAGCAGGGTAGATTACATAACTGGTGGGGTTCATTCTGCATTCACGGCAGAGGAATTAATTTCTGCAATTCCGGAACTAAAAGAAATTGCAAATATTAGAGGGGTGCAGATTCTTAATAAATTTTCCGAGAATATTGTCCCTCAAGACTGGATTAAGATTGCAAAAGCAACTGCAGATGAGATACGGGAGGGTGTTGATGGAATTGTAATTACCCATGGAACAGATACTATGGGTTATACCTCCTCTGCTTTAGCGTTCATGCTTAAAAGCCCGATTCCTGTTATTTTAACTGGTGCGCAAAGAAGTTCTGATAGGGGAAGTAGTGATGCTGCAGTTAATCTTATTAACTCTGTATATCTTGCAGCTAATGGAAATCTTTCTGGGGTATATGTTGTAATGCATGCTAATGGTTCCGACAATGCTACATTAATACACCCGGCAACAAAGGTCAGGAAATTCCACTCGAGCAGGAGGGATGCATTCAAAACCGTAAATTCAAAGCCGGCTGGGAGGATTGAAAACAGGAGAATAGAATTCTTCCATGAAGTGAAACCGCGAGGTGGAGTAGTTGAACTTGATACTATGCTGGAAGA
>JAKFXM010000135.1 GCA_021731385.1 Methanobacteriota archaeon | reverse complement strand
ACAATCGAACAATTACATCCGGAACTAACAATGTATTCAATGTTTTTATATTTCAGAATTTTCCAGACCTAAGTATGGAAATCACAAGACCCATTCCCAGAATTGCAGCAATTGCAAAGCCAACAACCCCAAATACCGGGAATCCGAACAGTAATGGCCCTTTTCCCGTAAGCATGATTATTGATGAGCCTACAATTATTGCAGATATTATCAAACTTGCGGAAAGCCTGTTGCTCGATGTATCCATCTCGGATATAAATTTAGTGAGTCCCTTATGCTCCAGGTCTATTACAAGATCTCCTGTCTCCAGTTTTGATAAAATCTGGTCTACCTTTCTCGGCATTTTTATGAGAAGTTCATTGAATTCCGTAACAGTCTTCATAAATTTGTCCATCAAATACCTTGGGCTCATTTTCTCTTTTATAAGTGCTTCTACAAAGGGTTTTGAGATTTCAGTCAGATTAAATTCCGGATCTACTTCCCTGCATATACCCTCCATTGTCACAAGGGTCTTTATAAGAAGTATGAAATTAGACGGTATTATGATTTTGTGCCTTATGGTGGTTTTTAGGATATTATTCAGCATTGTCGGGATATCAACCTGCTGCAGGGATGTTCCGTAGTATTCCTCTATGACCTCAGTGATATCTGCCCTGAATTTAGGGATGTCTGTTTCATCACTGACCATCCCTATGTCAAGAAGTTTCTCGATGATATCGTCTATGTCTTTTTGGATTATTGCAATAAAGAGATTTGCAATTTTTTCTTTCGTATAATCGTCGACCCTTCCGACCATACCGAAATCCATAAGCACAATCTGGCTGTTACGCACGAAGATATTCCCGGGATGCGGGTCTGCATGGAAGAATCCGTCTATGAAAATCTGCTTCATGTATGATTTCGCTATATTCTCGGAAATTTTTTTTCTGTTCTCGGAGTTTAGTGATTTTTCAATTTCACTTACCTTATACCCTTTCACTAATTCCATCGTAATGACCTTCCTGGTTGTGAAGTCCCAGTAAACCAGTGGTATGTAAACGGTATCATCACCCTCAAAATTCTTCCTTAGCCTATCCGCGTTTCTTCCCTCTATAGTGTAGTCCAATTCCCTCCTTATTGTCCTTGCAAATTCTTCTACAATTCCGACAGGATCATAAAGTCTGCTTTCTGGTATGTGTTTCGTGACAAGCCTTGCAATATTGAATAATATCTCAACATCAGCTTCAATTATGTCTTCAATCCCGGGACGCTGAACCTTTACAACTACAGTGTCATCGGTTTTCAGTTTTGCGTTATGAACCTGGCCTATTGACGCGGCGGCGGTTGGTTCCTTCTTAAATTCCCTGAACAATTCCCCTACTGATGAGCCCAATTCACCCCTAATCTGCTTTTCTACATGCTCATATTCAAAGGGTGGAACCTCGTCCAGGAGTTTTTTGAATTCCTCGGCAAATTCAACAGGTATCAGATCCGGTCTCATGCTCAGTATCTGCCCGAATTTAATGAATGTCGGTCCCAGATCTTCAAGAACAAGCCTTGCCCTGACAGGCACAGGTATCTTCTCTTCCCCGGCAGACACCTTTTTTTTACCAATAACCTGCAGATTAATTCTATCAGCTATGTAACCAAATCCGTGCTTTACAAGCACATTCATTATCTCGGCTTCTCTCCTTATCCGGTTGTATCTTTTTTTTATACCAAACATGTTTGGGATATGATAAAAGATAAGCACATGCACAGACCCTGCAACAATCAGAATTCAATTCAACCTATATGCTGCCCGTATACTCCTTTCTTCTTTGTAGGTAGATATAGGGCAGGCTCTTTGCCACATTTCTCGTAGTTATAATCCCGACGATATTCCCCCTCTCTGTAACCACAAGCCGCCTAACCTGATGTTTATTGAAAATTTCACTTGCCTCTTCCACATCCGCTTCTGAATCTATTGTGAGCACATTATTTGTCATAACCTCTGAAACCTTTGTATCAAGACTCTTATTCTTTGCGACTATCTTTTTGAGTATATCCCTTTCAGTAAGTATACCTATTTTTTCCGGCTTTTGTAGAAAGCATGGGTCCTGGCTGGAACACTCCTCCCCTTTTTTTGACATAGTAGAAATTTCTCCTGCCTTTACCAGCACGGAGCCTATGTCCTTCCCGCTCATGATTTTCGTAGCCTCAAGTACGGACATATCAGAATTTATCATCGTTACCCCGTGCATTATCTCTTTTACCTTCATTTTTCCTGTTCGTATTTGTATTATTATGGGATAATATTATATAAAACATAGGATGGATCTCTCGGGGATAATTCTCCTGCAGGATATAGGAATTGTGATAATTGCAGCAACCATATTGGCATATATAGCCAGATTACTCAGGCAGCCCCTGATATTGGCGTATGTGCTTGCAGGAATTTTAATTGGCCCGTCTGTTTTGGGTCTGATTATAAACAGGGACATAATAACAACCCTTGCCGAATTGGGAATAGCGTTTCTACTCTTCTTTGTAGGATTGGAATTAGATTTTAGAAAATTGAGGGATGTGGGCAGGGTTTCTATTGGTTGTGGTTTGGGGCAGATTATTATAACCTTTATATTCGGGTTTCTGCTTGCTGGCATGCTGGGTTTTACTCAATTAGAATCATTCTACATTGCATTTGCATTAACTATCAGCAGTACCATGATTGTAATCAAACTGCTGTCTGATAAAAATGAGTTAGACACGCTCCATGGAAGAATCAGTCTGGGGATTCTCTTAGTTCAGGATATAGTGACGATTATTGTACTAGCTACTCTGGCAGGCATTGGGGGCATTACATTGCAATTTCTTCCTGTTTTGCTGGTAGAAGGATTAATAAAGGGTCTGGGATTAATTTCAATTGCAGTAATCAGCAGCAGATTCCTCCTGCCCCGGATTCTCAGATTTTCTGCAAAATCTATAGAGTTATTGTTCTTAACCACGCTCTCCTTGTGCTCGGTCTTTGCGGCAATTTCATTTATCCTTGGCTTTTCAATTGCAATAGGGTCGTTTCTTGCTGGTATAACACTGGCATCTTTTCCATACAACATTGAAATTGTGAGCAGGGTTCGGTCATTAAGGGACTTTTTTGCGACAATATTCTTCGTATCCCTTGGTATGCAATTACCACTAACACTTCCACTGCTAAAACCAACAATAGTACTATCCGTATTCGTTCTCATAGGCGATGCACTTATAATGATGGTTATAGCAAGCCTTTTCGGTTATGTAAAGAGGACCGCCTTTCTTACTGCACTTTCCATGTCCCAGATAAGTGAATTTTCGCTTATAATTGCAATGCAGGGGCTTTCATATGGACATATCCCGGATGATGTATTCTCTCTGATAACATTCATAGCCGTTGTTACTATAACCGCAAGTTCATACTTTATCATGCATAGTGAAGGCATATATCGCAGGGCGTCGCCTTTTCTTGGAATATTTGAACGGCTCTCAAAAGGAAAAAATAAGGAGATTACACCTAAAGGGATGGAGAACCATGTAATCCTCTGCGGCTGTGACAGGATGGGCAAAGTCATAATAAAAACCCTGCAAAAACTCAAAAAGAAATTCATCGTTATAGAGTACAATCCGGAGATTATCAGGCAATTAATTGAACAGGGAATTCCATGCATTTACGGGGATGTTGAAGATGCTGAAATTCTTGAAAAGGCAAACCTGAAGGGTGCAGAAATTCTTATATCGACGGTACCTGACAGAGAGGACAATCTCCTGCTTATAGAAGAGGGCTGTAATCTTAATCCAAAGATGCGCATATTCATAACAGCTGACTATCCTGAGGATGCCCTTGAGTTCTATGATACCGGGGCAGATTATGTTATACTGCCTAAAATTCTTGGCGGCGAGAGGGTATCCGAATTTCTGGATGTTTATAAATGCGATAAGGAGTGCATCAGGGACATGAAAAAAAAGCAGATACTCCATCTTGAAAAAATGAGGGTAGAAAACATGTTGAGCAGATATGCGCAGTGAAAATCATTTTGAAATTTTTCCTGTCTTTATCGGAAGACCGGCACCCCTGGACCTGTCTTTTATTATTTTCTTGGGAAAATTTTTAATTTTCATGCCCGAATCAGAAACTACATGATCAAAAGTCTCCGGGGGAACATCAAAATTTTTCTTCTTCATTATATTTTTCTTTCCGACTACCTTGATTCCAAGATACAAAAGGATAAAAGATATTACTATTACTACCGCCATTTTCATGAAATCCATAGGATTAGATTCTTCTGTACTTCTTTCAGTAATTTTCCCAATCAGGTTATCCATTTGCATTAATTTCTCTTTATAGGGACTTTCATTGTAGGTTATATTCGCAATCGAGTTTATGGAGATATTCTCAGGATTTTTGAAATCGCATTTGGATTCAATGCAGATATAGATGACCTTTGCATTCTGTGCATATTTTAGTGCCTCTATGAAATTTTTTGATTCGTACCGCTCCTCTGCAAGTTTAAAATATATACCTGCTATCAGCATGTCCGTCTTCAAAACATCATCTGCGGACCTGATTTCTGCATAAATTTCCCTAGCATTTTTTGCATCAGAAATTGCGTCATCATAATCCCCGGAATCGGATTTTTTTGTAGCATTTGCATAGTACCCGGATGCGTCAGCCATCAATCCGGTATTGACATTCCCTATAAGCAAATTTGATTTTGAAATTCCCTCGGAGTCACCAACAGAGGAGTATTTGTCCCTTGCCATTCTTGCATAAGCACTTGCATTCATGTATTGCCTTGAGAAGTAGAAATCCTGCGCCTTTTCATAGAAGGAATCCGCATCCCCGCTATCCTTCCCTATCCTTAAAGACAATTTTTCAATCTGCGATATCAATAATCCGGACTTTGAAATTCCGTCATTGTCGTTTATCCCCGAATAAAGGCTCTTTGCCATTTGTGCATATTTGGAGGCGTTTTCATAATCTCCGGCAGTATAGAAATTCTGCGCCTTTTCGTAGTAGGAAGATGCTAATTTTGTCTTTGCATAATTTGCAGTTTCAAAAACATATAGGCTCTTGTCGAGTGCTCCGGCAATTATTTCTTTGAAGTTGTCATTATCCAGGTCTATTGCATAAACCCCTTTCACAGAGAGATATGCATCAGATTTCCAGTCCAGATTCCCCTGTTGATTGAATATGTAGACCCTGTCAGAGCCCACTAGAATTTCCGGATTTTCATCGTTGTCAATATCTCTGATAAGGATGTCATAGACTTCCGTACCTACCTTATCCGTCCAGATAAGGTTTCCTTTTTTATTAAGAACATACAGGTCATTAGAGCCAACAAATATTTCATTGTTGCCATCCTTGTCTATATCTGCAACAACAACATCATATATGTAGCCGCCCGTCGTATAATTCCATTTCTCATTTCCATTTTTATCAAGCACATAGAATCCCTGATAAGAGCCGACTAAAATTTCCTCTGAACCATCACCATCTATGTCAGATGCAGAAACATAATTAATGCCACCACCTGTCTTGAATTTCCACAACATCTTGCCGGTTGAATTCAGCACATAAACATACCCCGGTTTAAAGAATCTGCCTTCTTTCTCCGCAGTTCCTATTATAATCTCCTTTTTATTGTCGTTATTTATGTCGGATGCATAGACTGAATAGGGTATTTCCCCCATACCGTAAAACCATTCCTTTCTTCCAGTTTCATCTATAACAGCAATTCCGTTTGAATATGGTGAAGTGCTAATTGTTGCTATTATCTCCTTAAAGTTGTCATCATCGATATCAGAGGCGTATATCCCTCTAACACCGCTCCATGAAAGACTTTGCCATTTTTTGTTCCCACCGCTGTCGATTACGGTAAGATACTTACATGACCCCGTCATTATCTCTGATTTTCCATCATTATCCAGATCCGCAGCATAAACAATAGAAACCGGGCAATACAGGCTATATTTCCATTTAACCTCACCCCTGCTGTCTAATACATAAACCATCCCGTCTATGGATGAGGCTACAGCTATCTCGATGCTGCCATCATTGTCCAGATCACCAACAGAAATACTGTTTATACCCTCCTTTGCGGTGAATTTCCATTTTATCTCAGGGTTATATTGCGCTAATGCCAACGCCGATATTGATGCCAGGATTAAGATTATTTGCAGAATCTTATTCATTTTTATTGTTGCTGAAACTATCTGATGATTAATAGGAGCGACCGTAGAGTTCCGAACCACATCTAATTCTATTGATATATTGTCAATCTTTTTTTTGGTCCATCAAAACAAGATTTTACCTTATCTAGGATTCCCCTACCAATAATCATCTCATCGCCAGGATATATTGCTATAGTGGTTTCAAAAAATTTTCCAGCAATTTCTACTTGGCCAATGAAGACTTCTATTTCTGTTTCCTTTCCTGAGAATCCAATAGTATCTGGATGAATATTCTCAGCTAATTGACTTGTGTCGATATATCCTTTTGGAATGAATAAGCCATGCACATCTGCACCTGTATCTGCTAGTGCATTATCTTCTATAAAACTGTTATTGCTTAATTCTAATCTAAAGTTGATGCATGGATAATCTATCGATTCTGTTAACTTACGCATTTTACCTTAATCGCGGAAGATTCCCTATTCTTCTTGTGAAATAGGATTTATTCTTTATTTTTTCAGCTTTTTTAATCACTTCAAGCGGTGTGCGTGCTATGGCAACTATTTTGCCTTCTTCAGCGTCAATGGCAACATATTCGCCAAGATGGTCTTTTTCAAGCTCATCTCTGAAGGACTCGTATAGCCGTTTCCCACTATCCCTCGTAGAAGATATAAACTTTGTTTTTTGAATGAGAATAGATAATGCCTGTCTCTCATTATCAATTGGCTCTACATAAAAATAGCTATGATCACCATGAAAAAATATATCAACAAAATTAGATAATAACTTCAACTTATCTACTTCCGATTTCATCGGGGTCTCTACCTCCCACTCCCCCTTCCTCATTGAAGTAGTTAATAATTTATTCTCCTCTTCAAACATTTTTTAGAATTTTGGTAACTTCCTTTATTAAAAGTTTATTTGATTCAACTAACAATTCATTATTCTTGAAACTCTTTTCATCAGGATAACGTAAAACTAATTTAGTACCAGATGTTTTACCTCCTTCCGCAATTATTGTAATAGAAATAAACGAAGGTTCACCATAACCCTTTTCTTTAAATACCTCTATTATTTTTTTTCTAAAATCATCATCAATGATTTTTGATAATTGGAAATCTTTGATGTAGTTATGTTCACCCCAGGTATCTATTTCATAATCATCGAATTTCCTACCTAAACTTGGGAGAAGTTCCTTTGTAAATTCTTCTATTTTTTGTTTCACAGTTTTATCTCTTTGATATACCGAAAATGCATCTAGGCCATTGATGCTCAAAGTATAATCAATTTGGTCATTATCGAGCATATGTATAGCCATAACATTGTCATTGTGTTTAATAACATCTACAACAATGAATTTTCCTGTGAATTTTGGATCACTTGCCAAATTTGCTAATGATTGATTAGGTACGGGCGTCTTGAATCTTACAAATATC
>JAKFXM010000026.1 GCA_021731385.1 Methanobacteriota archaeon | reverse complement strand
TTAACAAAACTATTTTCAAATTCCGTACTTCCTCTTCATCTCCCCGGCAACATCAAGATGAATGTAATCAAAGACTGTGCCTTTGGCATCCCTTAATTTCATATTATCTGCCAATTTTTTATATTTACCGCCAGCAAGTCCATTAGCGACTATCGCAGCACCCTCGGCAGCTTCTTTTGAAATTTTTCCCTTATGATTTAACTTCACGATTTTTGGAGAAATTCCAATAGAATTGAAGAATTTTTTTATCTCATCAGTAATATCCTCTAAAAATTCCGGAATGCGCACAAACCTTCCGCTTAATATTATCTCTCTAGGCACTACAGAGGGGAGTAGGGATGCAACATCCTTTACTATAGATTCCTGCATCACATCATACCCCATTCTAAAATTTTTATCTGTTCTTGCCTTTCTGATGAATTCCCCTGGTTCTTTCTTTAGTGTATCCAAACCTGCTATGGATCCTGCACCACCCTGAAAGAGAATTGTCTTGGAAAAATCCTTCACGGTATTGGCCAGTGCATAGGCTAATTCAGAGTCCATGAAACCCATGCCCGAGTAACCCGGAAATCCGGATGTCCCGGCCATTGCATCCGCTATTCTTCCTTGTTTAACGGCCATTGCTGAGGTATAGCTGAACCCTATCTCCACTGCTATTAGCGATGTTTCACCATATTTTATCCCAAGTCTTTCAGATTGATCCCTGATAGCAAGAGCAACGGTATATACCTTATCAGAGGTTCCCATATCTATTCTGTTTGCCTTTCTCTGTGTTGAAATTGTTGGGAGATGTATAGCGCCCGGGGTAAAGTAGACATTAAGGTCGTGTGCTTCTCTCATAAGTTTCATCAGTTCACGCAATCCTACTATCTTCAGCCTTCTTTCGATATCTTTCTCTGTGACAAAGGTAGCCAGGGCAATATCTGTATCCGTAGCTTTGGATGCCTTCTTTAGCGGGACGCCATATCCGGATGATGCGGCAATGGCATCAATTTTTCCGTATTTTTTCTGAATTTCCCTTAATCTTCTTATCACCAGCCCGGGATCCCTTGTAATTTTTTCTCGGTCTATAGCCTCGTCTGCAAGTATTTCGCCTGTTTCATCATCAAAGCCAAAGAGGTCATAGCTCTTTATCCCGGAATCAGTTCCAATAGCCTTAACCATGGGTAATTACCTCCATCCCCCTGTTCCTTCCATGGGTACAAAATACCTCCCCTCCCCCGTTTTCATCCAAAAATTCTTTCAGTTTCTTTGCTAAACTTTTGGCCTTTTCTTTCATGTTTAGTATTCCATAGAATGCCGGTCCCCATGAGGTTTGACATGCGGAAAATGCCTCCTTTCTCATAATTTTTATTCCTTCATCTACAATATCGCAGCAATAATTGCCACTCTGATACCTGCCCCATGAAGACCCCAATCTTTCGTTAAATGTGGTCAGGGCATCACCAAAATCCTTTAAATTATTTTCCGCTATTGCAGGTACGAGTTTGAGTAAGACAATTCGGGAAAGAAAGGCAGAGTCCTCATTGCTCATCTTCACTTTTTCAAGCATAGCATCTTCATGCCTTCTGAGTTCCGCCAGCTTCCTTTTAGGCTCCTCGGGTACAGCTACGACAAATATCCAGTCCCTTGGTATATCATAGCGGAATATGAGGGGGGGAACCATTCTATCGAGTTCTCCCACCCTAAATCCGCCCTCTACCATGAAGCCACCAGCCTTACATGCATAGAGACCCATTGCCGTTAATAGGCCTCTTTTCACGGTAAGTGCTATCCCCTCTATGCTTAGATTAAGATTGTACAATTCAGAAATTCCTCTCCCGATTGAGAGAGCAAGTGTAGTGTGATAGCCCAGACCTACATAGGGCGGAATTCTGCGCTTAACTTCAACATGAATGCCATGTACTTTAAATCGTTTGAGAAGTATTTTAGCAAACCCGGTAGCATCCTCGTCATTGGAGGTTACCCCCTCACCCTTTTCCACTTCTATTTCTAAATTTGGTTTTTCAATAGTAAATCCAACCGTACCATATAGCCTCCCCAAACTACCGTTAAAGTCCATGTTACCGGCATGGAGGTGTGCCGGGGAAATAATCCTAATTTTTTTCATGTGTAAGTTTTTCTGCAATTATCTCATATTCCGTATCCGGAGCGACCTTCTTTATAATTTTGCGATATTTCCGAGTCTCTTTTTTCAGAAATTTCTTGTCAGAATCAGAAACATATGGAATTTTTGTCAAATTTATTATTGATTCAATCGCAAGTGATTTTGCACGATTTATTAAATTTACCTTTTTATTTAATTTAAAATTAATAATTTCAGACTCAATTTCTACTTTATCACCAAGATCTTTAACGCCGGTGACTTTTAATCCAATATGACCATCAGCATCCTTCAGGATGGGGGCATCTATCTTCCCGGCTTTTGCATATTCCAGACCTTTTTTGGATATTGCAGATTTGTAGAATATCTGAATCTCGTCTGTAAAATTTATGGCAAACTCCCGTTCCCTGATTATGTTTTTGTATGTCCCTGATGTCTTGTAAAGTTCAACAATAATTGTCCTAAAATTCTTTGTATAAAATCCCGCAGGTGCGGAATGTGGCTTTTTGTTCTCATTGAATGTTGTTGCAATTGCCTCGTATATCCGGTTTTGATTTATTAAAGTTTTGAGACTATGAAATTTCATATTGCAATACAATCATCCTAGCAAAAGCCATTTCCGGGGAATATGAATCTGGCATTTCTATCCTAAAATTTTTTCATATTTTAACCCACTTCAATCTTCTCTTTTATAAAAAATTTATACCAGTCCTTGTACTCATCAGGAGTTGCCAGATGGATTTCTAATGGGCTTGAAATCCCTGTGTTCTTCCAGATTTCTGCCCTGATCTCACTCTTTTTCTTAGCAGTCTTCAATTTTTGTGAGATGATTAAAATATCTATATCTCTTGGCAGTTCATTCTTTCTTAGAATTGAACCGAAGATAAATACCTTAACCTCCCCTAAAAGCCTCTTTGACTCTTTTTTGACAAGTTTTGCCCAGTGCATATAATTTTTGAAGTATTTCTCCTGCTTTTTCCTGCGTTCAAAAACCAGATTCGTTAATTCGGTCATAGTCTCCTCAGAAATTCAAATAGATTCTTTACAAATTTTTCCATGTTTTGCACCTGCACTTTGCTAAATTCAACTGGAAAATAGCGAGAAGTAATATACGCCTGTTCCAGATCACTGATAAGCTGTATGTTCTCTTTTTGGAATTTCACTACCTCCTTTTCTTTTTCATAAACCTTTCCAATGTCAGATAATAAATCCTGAATGCTATGCGTTTTTGGGAAATCTGCAATTTTCATAAAAAGGCAATATTTCAGGTATAACTGACATGCTTGCTCTAAATGAAATGCAGCAATATTGTAGTCTCCTTCCCTAAGGTGGTATCTAGCCCCCCTTAGAAAGCCCTCTGCCCTCTTTTTTAAGAAATCAGCCTTTACCATTGTCAGTTATTATTTGAAGATATAGGATAAAAAGATATAACTTTCAGGTTTAGAACGAGGGGTAGAATTTTATTCAAATCTTCCTGTTATTTTTTGATGCTATGTAATTTTGATTACATACTAGTAAAAATTTTCCGCAGGAAAATTTTCTTGATTTCTGCACACAATATTTACAATCCAAAATATTATCATTCAAACCCATTACAGAATCTTATTGCCTCTGGAATCCTTTCTATGACATCAGTCGCTATTAAGGAATACCTGAAGTCCTCACATGCAAAGTCACCAGAAAGCCCTGAGAGGAATGCACCTGCACATGCTGCCTCGAATTTATCTTCGCTTACAGCAGAAAGAGCACCGATAATTCCTGCAAGCACATCCCCGGTACCACCAACAGTCATGCCGGGATTTCCTGTCCTGTTCAGTTTGGTTCTTTCTCCATCAGAGATTATATCAACCGGGCCCTTCAGCAAAATTGTCGTATTTGTATTCCTTGCGAACTTTTCGACCATTTTTATTCGAGACCGAAGGTCTCGAAGCTCCGAAACGGAGTTTCGGATTATTTTTTTGTTGAAATCTTTTTCTTGTTCTTTAAATAAAATTTTAAATTCTATTTCATGGGGCGTAAGTATGAAATTTTTTCTTAAATCTTTCATATCAATAAGTTTCAATGCATCCGCATCTATAACCACCGGCTTATTAACCAATTTCAGAAATTTCCTAACTGCATTGCTTGTTTCATTCTGGGTTCCGAGACCGTTTCCAATTACAACTGAATCAAAATTTATATTCAATATATTATCAACATCACTCTCGGAAAAATAGAATTCTGATTCCATTGGATTAACTATTAAATTTGGATCAAATGGCAGTTTTTCAGCAACATAACCTGGACAAGAAATTATGGCAATGTCTGCCCCGGTTCTAAGTGCGGCTTTTGCAACCAATGAAGGTGTTCCGACAAAATTTTTGCTTCCTCCAATTACAATAACCCTTCCAAAGTCGCCCTTGTGCTCAAACCCAGACCTTTTTGGGATTGAGAGATAGACATCTCCAGGGCCACAGAGAGATTCGGCCTCTTTGGGAATTCCTATAGGTACTACCTTTGAATGTGGCCGAGAGGCTTTGCCTCTCGGACATATGTCTGAGCGATATAATCGCTCAGCCACATTCTCTGTTTTTGGAAGATGAAGGGAAATTGTCAGATTCGCATTTACTACATTCTTTCCACCGCCACTCGGAATGTCTACTGAAATCCTGAATGCCCTTGCAGAATTTATCAGTTTTATAATGCTTTTAACGGGCTCCCTTACATCGCCTTTTAATCCTACACCGATTAATGCATCCACAATTAGATCAAATTTCCCAATCTCTTTTTTTATTTTTTCAGAATCAGAAGAATCCCTTATTAATTCAATTTCAACAGAATCAAGATTCTGGATTATCTCAAAATTTCTCTGCGCTTCGATTGTTCTTTCCCCATCTATTGCATAAACCCTCACATTCTTTCCAATGCCTGAGAGATGCCTCGCTGCAACAAAACCATCACCGCCATTATTTCCTGTTCCAGAGAATACTGCAACCCTCTTAATTCGATTTTCCTCTGGAAAATCGAAGCTCCGAAATTCTTTGAATTTCGGATTAAATTTTTCACAATTTCTCGCTATTTCCCTCCCGGCATTTTCCATAAGAAGAAGTCTTGATATACCAAGATACTCGCAATTCATGTCTATTGCCTTTGTTAGTCTCGCTATGTCTATCATCCTGATTTTAAGAGTTATATATATGCAGGTATAGGTTTCTCCTTCCTTTTCTCTTCATAAACAGTTATATCCTCAACAGATAAGGATGGCTTTATCCTTTTTAATGCAGCCTCAAAGTGCTCTTTTGTAACCTTCTCTGCCTTTATGTTCTCCCGCAAGGCTATCATTCCTGCCTCTCTGCAAATGCCTTCTATGTCAGCACCACTATAACCTTCAGTTCTTTTTGCTAAATCCTCCAGATTAATTTCCCTTGATGGCATATTCCTTGTATGTATCCTGAATATCTGCAACCTTGCTTCCTTGTCCGGTGGCGGGACCAGAACCCTTGAATCAAATCTTCCGGGCCTTAACAATGATGGGTCAATCATATCCACTCTATTAGTTGCTCCTATAACAACAACATTCTCTAAATTCTCAACGCCATCCATCTCTGTAAGTAGTTGGTTCACTACAGTTTCTGTTACATGAGAGCCGGAATACGCACCCCTTCTCGGAGCAATTGCATCAATCTCATCAAATAGAATTATTGTCGGGGCCGTTTGCTTTGCCTTTTTGAATACCTCTCTAACTCCTTTTTCACTTTCGCCAACCCACATCGACAACAGCGATGGACCTTTAACTGCAATGAAATTTGCCTCAGATTCATTTGCAGCAGCCTTTGCAAGAAGGGTCTTTCCACAGCCCGGAGGACCATACAATAGAACAGCCTTTGCAGCCCTTATCCCTATTTTTTTGAATGATTCAGGATACTTCAGGGGCCACTCAACGGCCTCCCTCAACTCCCTCTTTACATTCTCCAAGCCACCAATGTCATCCCACTTAATATCGGGAACCTCCACGAAAACCTCTCTTAATGCTGAAGGTCCAACAGTTTTTAAAGCCTCTACAAAGTCCTTCTTTCTGACATCAATTTCATCCAGAATTTCTGCAGGAATTTCCTCCTTATCGAGGTCAATTCTCGGGAGAATTCTTTTAAGCGCGTTCATGGCCGCTTCCCTTGAAAGTGCTGCAAGGTCAGCGCCAACAAAGCCGTGGGTTGAGGCTGCAATCTCATTTAAATCAATGTCATTCTTCAGAGGCATACCTCTTGTATGTATCTGGAGAATTTCCTTTCTTCCATTCCTGTCAGGAACGCCAATCTCAATCTCCCTGTCAAATCTTCCAGGACGTCTTAAAGCGGGGTCCAGTGCATCCGGTCTGTTTGTAGCAGCTATGACAATAACATTGCCCCTTGCCACCAGACCATCCATTAATGCAAGTAATTGCGCAACGACCCTTCTCTCAAGTTCGCCCCTTGTCTCTTCCCTCTTAGGGGCTATTGAGTCTATCTCGTCTATGAATATTATAGCAGGAGAGTTCTGCTGCGCCTCTTCAAATTTCTCCCTGAGTTTTCTTTCGCTTTCACCATAATACTTGTCTATTATCTCTGGACCATTCATGGAAATGAAGTGGGCATTTGTTTCGCTGGCAACCGCCTTTGCGATTAGTGTCTTTCCTGTTCCCGGCGGACCAAATAGCAGAACACCTTTTGGAGGCGTTATCCCAAGTTTTTCAAATAGTTCCGGATGCTTCATCGGCAGTTCTATCATCTCCCTTACCTTGTCTATCTCACCCCTCAGGCCACCAATATCCTCATATCTAACGGATGGAAATTCAGTCACCTCCATCGGCTTGCCCTTTACCTCCAATCCCGTGAGATTCTGAATCTGTACAATACCTTTCGGATTTGTAGAAATGACTGTAAAAGGAATTGCCTGCCCTAAAATACCTACGGAGAAGGTATCTCCATACACTAAGGGCCTTCCAAGAAGTCTTTGTTTGACATGGTTTGCAAAATCACCCCCAAACCTTATCTCATGCATGGTTGGTGCTATAACAACCTTCTTTGCCTCTGAAATATCTCCTTTTTTGACCTTTACCTTGTCTCCAAGAGACGACCCGGAATTCTGTCTTATCATACCCTCCATCCTTATTATGTTAAATCCGCTATCCGGGGGATGCAGGGGCCATACAATTGATGCTGTGGTTTTCTTTCCTATTATCCCTACAATATCCCCTGATGTAACCCCTAACCTCTTCATCGAGTACTCATCAATCCTGATGATCCCACGCCCTACATCGTTCTGCATTGCCTCTGCAACCTTTAGTTCAAGTTCCTTTTTCTCTGCCATCTTTGTTATATATAGGGATTACAGGGTTAAATTTTGGATATAATCTATCAACCTATGAAATAATGGAAAGGTATTTATCAGAAATAAAATTAAAGTAAATGCGAGAATTCCATAGATTATGTTTTTTGCTGTTTTCTCTCGTATGTCGAATGTAAGCATAACCTCCTTAATCATCCTCCCGCCGTCGAATGGCGCGATTGGGAGGAGATTCACCAGTGCAATATTTATGTTAAAGAAGAAAATCCAGAATAGGGCGGTTTTTATAAACATTATAATTTTTACGATTAAAGAAATATTCGGTGT
>JAKFXM010000123.1 GCA_021731385.1 Methanobacteriota archaeon | reverse complement strand
ACAGCGTTATTAAAGCTTGTATTTATTTGCTGGGTTGCTTCCTCTACTGAATACAAATCTGTATAAAATTCAACATTATATCTATCAATAGTTTCCTTTATATGCTGTTGAAGTGGTAATGTTCTCGTTGTCGTTTCCAATAGGGGCATTATGCTTGAAGTTTCAAGCCCAATACTTTTTATCATTTAATCACCTTTAGTTTGCTTTTGTAACTTTCTCTAAAGCAAGACATAAATTTAGTAAATCCAATGGGAGATTTAACCATTCCTTCAGGACAATAAAGAACAATTTGCCAGAAATAAGAAAATGGATTATTCTTAAATAATTCGGGTAAAAATTTAGTGCTAAAAAATGTAACAAACCAACTATCCTGTTTTAAAACTCTATAACATTCAGGAAGAACTTTATAAAACGTGCTTAAATCTAAATCGTTACTAATTCCTTTTTTATTCAACCCATAAGGAGGATCTGTAATAATTGTGTCAATACTGCCATCAGGTATCTTCGTTGTTAATCTTAGACAATCCCCACATATGATTTTATTGATAAAATCTTCTGGAAACTTTAACTCTTCTATTGCTTTGTTCATTACCATTTTATTTTTCCTTCTCTCTAAACAGTTTTGATTTTAATGTTGAAGAAATGAAAGATTTTTCCATTAACCATCCCATTACTATGTTCCTGACAATCTCAGAATCAGTTATGCCCATTTCTCCCTTTAACTTTTCTATTAGTTCCCATTGCTCCTTTGTAAATGTAACTTGTATCCTTTTCATTTCTTTTTTTGTTTTTTTCATATTCACGCCTCTAAAACACATATAACATAGATGTATGTGTATTACATCTATATAAATCACCTAATTTTGAATTTATTATTTGTAGTTTTCGTTTTTTGACTTTTAATTTACAAAGGCTAAAAATTATAACTATTTTCTTTTAATATCTATATCTTACTTATAATGGCAAAAGAATTCAATCTACCAAAATTAGAAGAGGAAATCCGGGAATATTGGAAGGAGAATAATATTTTCAGAGAGATGTGCGAATCCAGGAAATCCGGAAAGAAATTCTATTTCTGTCAGGGTCCGCCATTTACATCCGGGCATGCGCATATAGGCCATGCATGGAACCACGCAATAAAGGATATGGTGATAAGGTACAAGACCATGCAGGGCTATGATGTGTTTAGAAGGGCTGGCTGGGACATGCACGGTCTTCCGATAGAGGTCAAGGTTGAAGAAAAGGTCCTTGGTACCAGGACGAAAAAGGAGATTGAGGAATACGGTATTGCAAATTTTGTATCCGAATGCAAGAAATTCGCAATCAGGAACATGAACAGGATGAGTGAACAGTTACAGAGACTTGGTGTCTGGTTGGACTGGGATGACCCCTATATGACCCTCGACAGAAACTACATGGAGAGTGTCTGGTTTGGGATAAAAAAAGCGTATGAAAAGAATCTTCTTTATTCAGACAAAAGGGTTATTCACTGGTGCCCAAGATGCGAGACTGCAATGGCTGGCTACGAGGTCAGGGATGAATACAAAGAGGTTACAGATCCATCAATTTATGTCAAGGTAAAGGTAAAGGGAAAAAATGAATACATCCTGATCTGGACTACAACGCCATGGACACTCCCAAGCAATATTGCAATTGCGGTTCATCCGGAATTTGATTATGCGAAGGTAAAGGTTGAGGATGAAGTTCTTATTCTTTCTAAAGAGAGATTAGGTATTCTGAAAAAAGAATATAAAATCCTGGAGGAATTCAAAGGTGATGACTTAAGGGATATCGAATATCTTCCAATATTAGAAATTCCGGTCCAGAAAGAAATCCGGCACAGGGTTGTTACGGCTCCCGAACTTGTAAATCTCAATGAAGGCACCGGTTGCGTCCATATCGCACCGGGTCATGGTGAGGAAGACTTCTCGGTTGGTAGGAGGAACAATCTTCAGGTATTGTCGCCTGTTGATGAAGCGGGAAGATTTGATATAGAACCGTATAAAGGAATTTATGTCAGGGATGCAAATCCTGGGATAATTGAAAATCTAAAAGAAAGCAAAAAATTGTTCAGAGAGGAAAAAATCTCCCACAGATATCCGCACTGCTGGCGCTGTAAGACGCCATTGATTTTAAGGATGACGAAGCAGTGGTTCCTTGCTGTCTCAAAGATAAGTGATAACCTTGTAGAAAAAAACAGGGAGATTGAATGGATTCCGGATTGGATAGGCTCGGGCAGATTTGAGAACTGGCTAAAGGAAGCAAAAGACTGGTGCATCTCAAGGCAGAGATACTGGAATACCCCATTACCTATTTGGCAGTGCGAATGCGGGGAAATTGAGGTAATCGGAAGTATTAATGAATTGTATGAGAAGTCCAAAATTAAATTTGAAATCCAGGAATTGGACATTCATCGTCCCGCAATCGATGGGATAAAACTAAAATGCAAATGCGGAAAGGAGATGAGCAGGGTTAAGGATGTTATGGACGTATGGCTTGACTCTGGCTCTGCATCATGGGCTAATCTCAGGTATCCGCAAAATAAGGAGGGGTTTGAGGAATTATTTCCTGCAGATTTTATAACTGAGGGTAGTGACCAGACAAGGGGATGGTTCTATTCCCTCTTAGTTAGTTCTGTAATAGCGTTTGACAGGATTCCATACAAAAAGGTTCTATATCATGGCTTCGCGCTTGATTCAGAAGGCAGGAAGATGTCCAAATCCCTGGGCAATGTAATTGCCACAGAGGATGTTATAGAGAAATACGGCGCAGATGTCTTCAGATTCTATGTTTTATGGACTACTGTTCCCTGGGAGGACTTGAGGTTTTCATGGGAGGGTATAGATGCAGTAAACAGGACACTCAATATCCTCTGGAATGTCTATTCATTTGCTGAAACATACATGAGATTGGATGGTTTTGACCCGAATTTGCCCTTTGGGCAAATTGGGCACAAAAATTTTGCTCCGCAAAATTTTTCTTGTATAAATAAAAAATATGACATAAAATTTGAACCCGAAGACAAATGGCTGCTTTCAAGATTTAATTCCCTTGTCAAAGAGGTTACAGATGGCCTGGATAGGGTTCATCCCCATGCGGTATGCAGGCCGATTTATGATTTTATCCTTGAACTGAGCAGATGGTATATAAAATTGGTTAGGGACAGGGTCTGGATTGAAGGCGATAACCCAAAAAAGATTTCGATTTATTATACACTCCACATGGTGCTTACCGGGCTCTCAAGATTGATGGCTGTGATAACACCGCATATCTCCGAAGGGATATATAGAAAACTTACAAATGAAAGAAGTGTTCACCTATCTGATTGGCTAAAATGTGACGAAAATGCAATAAACAAGGAATTAGAGAAAAAAATGCTTATCGCCCAGCAGATAACAGAATGTGTTCTCTCTATGAGGCAGGATGCAAAGATAAAATTAAGATGGCCGATACAAAGGGTAATCATTGCCATGAAGGGGGAACAGGATATTGGCGATATTGAACCCATAATCCTGAAGATGTCTAATGCAAAGAAAATCCAGAAAAAAGACATAGAAACAAAGCTAATAGTAAGGCCAAATCTCCCGGTGATTGGACCAAAATTCAGGGGTGATGCAGGAGGGATTATAAAGAAACTTGAAGGCTGTGATGCATCAAAAATAAAGGAGGAAATTGAGAAAACAGGGGAATTCAGGATTGACAAAGTTACTCTTAGGGTGGAGGACATCATCTTCGAAACGAAACTCCCGGAGAATATTGTAGCAAGGGGATTTGAATTTGGAGTTGTCTATATAGACTCAAAACTTGATGAAAAATTGATCTCAGAGGCCATGGCCCGTGAGGTTATAAGGAGAATCCAACAGATGAGGAAGGAAATGAATCTGAATGAACTTGAGGTGGTTGAAGTGTTTATAAAATGCGACAAAGAATTTGAGAATTATATCAATGAGAATAAAAACTTTGTGGAAAAGGAAACGAGAGGGATGATAAATTTTGGTGATGGGGAAGGATTCAAAAGGGATTGGAAAATTGAGGATAGCGAACTGACAATCTCAATCAACCCCCGTAAAAGTTAATTTTTATTGAATTGATTTTCTAAAAGAAAAGGGTTTGTTTTTTAAGCCTCAATTCCTATAAATTTAGACTTATTCCAGAATGAAAGGCTCACACGGTTTTAGGAGAGGAACCAGAAATTTAAAGGTTAAGGTCAGAAAGAAAGGTAAGGTGGGTATAAAAGGGTATCTCCAGAAGTTTGGGGAAAACGATATTGTTTCTATATCAATAAACCCGAGGTACAGGGCGATACCACATCCCAGATTCCAAGGCAAAAGCGGCGTAATACTGAACACGCAGGGCAGGGCATATTATGTCCGGATCAAGGACGGTGACAAGACAAAGAAGGTGCTGATAACACCGGAGCATTTAATACCCATAAAGTGCAAAATCCAGGGAGTTTCATATAATTCTTCCGGGGGGAGGGAATAATGAACATAATTGATGAGAGGAGTCTATCTCTTGCAGAGGTAAGGCGCATACTAGAGGAAAAGGCACATTCAGAGGAGGGTAAAGAGATGTTATATGAGCAGAGACGCGCATTAGAGCATGCTCAGAGTTCTGCAAAACTTGGTTTGAAGGATACCGAAGAACTTATAAAGAAATTGAGTGAATTGGATCTTCAACTTACGGAGGAGCAGATTATATTTATATGCAATCTTCTTCCGGAAACTGTAGACGATGTCAGGGCGATATTCGCAAAGGAAAGGTTCAAATACGGGGAAGAGGATATAAAAAAGGTGCTTGATGTTATAGCCCAGTATAGGTAGTTAAATGTTCTGAATTCTAATTTATCATATCAAATCATTAAAAATCGAATATTACCGAATTCTTATCAGTTTTTATCGTATAAAATGAAAAAGGACGAATATGTAAGAGTCATAGATTATCTCCCAAGAGGTAAATCTGAAATTCCTCCACACAAGAGGAAGCCCATAGCGCAGGCAATCGGTGAAATATATTTCTCGCTTCTTGAGATAGTCCCAAGAGGGGGTATGTCATTTGAACTAGGGGAACGGGTTTATATAGGTGAAGGCGTAAGGGATAAGGTTGATCATATAGAGCGCAGAATAAAGTATGAGTGGCTTACACCAACTGCAAAAAGCGAACTGGCATTTGTTTTGGAGAATATAATAAAGGATAAAGAGGATTATTTTATAAATTTCTATAATACTGCAGGTACAATAAGTACAAGACAGCACAAACTTGAGTGCTTGCCAAGAATAGGGAAGAGACACAGACAGGATATATTAGATGAACGGGAAAGGGAACCTTTCAAGAATTTTGAGGACATGCGCAGCAGGGTAAAAAACATTCCGGACCCGGTAAAGGTCATCGTAGACAAGATAATAGAAGAACTTCAGGGGAAAAGTAAATATATGCTCTTTGTACTGCTCATTGAGGACAAGGTTGATTTTATTAAGTAAAACACAATTATAACAAATCTTGGAGGTCAGAAATGGTAAGGATAGGTATAGATATTGAAAAATGTATAGGGTGCGGGGCATGCGTAAATGCCTGTCCCGTTAGTCTATATAAGATAGTCAACGAAAAAACAAAAGTAGTTGGAAGCACAGAAAAATGCGTTTTGTGCAGGGCATGCGAGACTGCGTGTCCTGTTGGTGCAATAACAGTCAACGAGTAGCTAAACATCTCAGAATAATGCTGAAGGGTGCCTTCCAAGCAGGAAAATAGGTGATTACCATGGACGAAAACGACAATATAGTGTTTATTGGGAAAAAGGATATAATGAATTATGTATTGGCCGTTATTACACAGTTCAGCAACGGTAGAAGTGATGTTGTTATAAAAGCAAGGGGTAGGGCAATTTCCAGGGCTGTTGATGTCGCAGAAATTGTAAGACAGAGATTTGTAACAGATGCGCAGACAAAGGATATAAGGATATCCACTGAAGAGTTGGAGGGAAATGAGGGCCCTGTAAAGGTCTCTGCAATAGAGATAACAATATCAAAGACATAGGTTATTTCTTTTTTTATGTTATTTTTTTTATCAGATTTTTCTGAAGAAAAATCTGAGCTATGATTTTCCAAGGAAAATCATATTAATATTTTGAATTATGACACTACCAATCTGTGATATTTGTGCAAAGGCGGGTGTTCTCTGCAATGCATGCGAGTTGAAATTGAAGGAAGGAAGGATTTCAAAGTTAGATGTAGAATTGTCTAAGGCACTTTATGAAGTGGGTGGGGGTGAAATAGGATTTGAGGGGGCTATAGATACTGACAAGGTTATAATAGTTCTTGCTCCAAAGAATGACATAGGCAAAATCATTGGAAAGGGCGGGGATAACATAAGGCTACTTTCAAATAAATTCGGAAAACAATTAAGAGTAATAGGGACGGGGGATATGGAAAGTGCGATATATGACTTTGTTGCGCCTGCGAAGATTTTGGGAATAAATACGGTTTACAAACAAAACGGGGAAATTACCAAGAGGGTTAGAATAGATAAAAAGGACAAAAAGAAACTGCGAATGGACATCGACGAAATTCAAAAAGTAGTAGAGTCGGTTACCAATGACAAAATTGAGATAACATTTGAATGAATAGAATTAAGAATGAGAACACAATATTCTAACGAGATAACCCCTTCTTTAGATGGGAAATCCGTCAGTCTATGCGGATGGATCCATGAGATAAGAGACATGGGGAAATTAAAATTCCTGATTCTAAGGGATCGCGGCGGATTTATCCAGATAACGGCAAAGGCTGGAACCTGCGACCAGTCAGTTCTAAATACGATTAATGAAGTGTCGAGAGAGTCAGTTGTTGACATAAAGGGGATTGTAAGGAAAAATGAAAAGGCCCCGAACAATGTTGAAATTTCACCGGTTTCTATCGACATAATAAGCAAATCTGGATCACCATTGCCTTTAGATGTAACTGCAAAGGTGGATGCAGATATTGACACGCGGCTGAACAACAGGTTTATGGACCTGAGAAAACCGGAGATTGCGGCGATATTCAAGATAAGGAGCAAAATTCTTTCCGCGGGCAGGGAATTTCTTCTGAAAAACGGGTTTATAGAAATTCATACGCCAAAGATAATAGCAAGTGCAAGTGAAGGAGGGACTGAACTTTTTCCGATTTCATACTTTGACAGAGAGGCTTATCTTGCCCAGAGTCCGCAACTTTACAAGCAGATGATGATGTCCAGTGGCTTTGACAGGGTCTATGAGATTACGAACTACTTCAGGGCAGAGGAACATGATACAAGAAGGCACTTGAATGAGGTTGTTGCGATTGATGCTGAGATTTCATTCATAAAGGATGAAAATGATGTAATGGGATTTCTTGAGGGTTTAATACTTTCAATCATCAAATCTGCAGCGGAATGCAAAACAGAATTGGATATTCTTAAAAAAGAGATAAATGTTCCAGGAGATATCAAAAAGATAACATATGATAAGGCATTAAAACTCCTCGAAGAAAACGGGAAGGTTGTTCCGTGGGGTGCAGATATTGATACAGAAGGTGAGAAATTTCTTGGCGATATAGTAATGAAGAGGTATAATTCAGGCCTGTGTTTTATTACAAGATACCCCCTGAGGATAAAGCCATTTTACACCATGCCTCATGACAGTGAATATTCAAGGTCTTTTGATCTGGAATACAAGGGCGTTGAGATCTCCTCAGGCGGACAGAGAATTCATGATTACAACCTGTTGGTTGAAAGAATAAAAGAATGCAACCTAAATCCTGAAAATTTTGGATTTTACCTTAATGCATTCAGGTATGGAATGCCCCCCCACGGCGGCTTTGGATTAGGGATTGAGAGGGTTATGATGCAGTTGTTGGATCTGAGCATAAGGGAAGTTGTCCTGTTTCCGAGGGACAGGCATAGGCTGACTCCATAG
>JAKFXM010000155.1 GCA_021731385.1 Methanobacteriota archaeon | reverse complement strand
CAATTTTGCTTCCCCCGTCCGTAATCAGATCATCTACCAGGACAGCCCTATCCCCGTTGTTTAGTATACCCTCTATCTGCGACCTTGTTCCATAGTCCTTGGGTCTCTTCCGAACATATACCATGGAAATTCCACTCTTTAGGGCAATTGCGGCAGCAAGCGGAATCCCGGCAGTTTCCGCCCCGGCAATAACATTAATGTTCAATTTCTTCACAAGTTTTGACATTTCGCCTATAACAACACTGAATGGTTCGGGAAAGGATGGCAGTATTCTAAGATCAATATAAATCGGGCTCTTTCTTCCTGACGCAAGCATGAAATCCCCGAATTTGACGACATTTGCATCGCAGAGAACCTTTGCTATAAGTTGCTCAGATTTTTTCATTTTGTAATATTCATTAGCCTTAAAAGTATTTATACCAATATAGCAGATTAATAATCACGCACAAAAATGGATGCTATTGAAAATATAAAGTCAGGCTCTATTGAAAGTCCCCCAAACCCGGATATAGACTTGATGATTGAAACATCATTCTGGAGGGACACATTATACGAGATAATCAGCACGATGGACCCATGGGATATAGACATAGCAGAGCTTGCCACCCGTTACTCAAAAAAGGTCGACAAGATGCAAGAGATGAATTTCAGGATTCCCGCAAATGTCGTAATAGTAAGTTCCGTTCTTCTGCGAATGAAGGCCGAGATTGCAGGCTTTGGAGGAAACGGCGCATTTAATTTAGATGAATTTGCGGACTATGAAGATGTAAGTATGGATGAATTTGAATGTGCACAGCCCGACGGGGGGCATATAGGCGGAGGAAACGGTGACATGATTGTACCGTTGGATATAAAACCAAAAAGGGTTCCAAAAAGAAGAGTTACCGCAATGGAGTTAATCGCAGCAATACAGCAGGTTCTTGAGGACAAGGTAATAAGAAAAAGGATTACAGAAAGTATCGGCGAGAAAAAAACAATCGTTATAAACATTAATACTGACATAAGGAAGTTGATTGAGGAAACCTATAACAGGGTAATAGATATCCTTTCCAGAAAGGATGTCGCGCTGTTTTCAGAACTTGCAAACAACAGGGATGAGGTTATATCGACATTTATATCCCTTCTCCACCTTTCAAATAAACAAAGACTAAAACTAACTCAGGAAAAGATATTTGATGAGATTTACATACATTCTGCGTGATTGTTTTTGTATTTCGCTATAACCTCAATATTAATGGTTAAATAATTTATTAAAATTATGATAAACAAAAATTCAATATTAAAATCATTATATGACTGGAGGGTTCTTCTTGCTGTTATGATCTTATATTTCTCAATTGAGCTTTTTACAACCCCTTTTGGAGGAGGTAGTTCTGGCTTTCCATTTAATACATGCACTCATGGATCTATTGCCGATTTTCAAGGTGAATGTAATTGGAATAATATCGTACTGAATTTATTTATTTATTATACTGTTTCTGTCTTTATCTTGACTATAATAAAAATTAGAAGAGGCGGATAGGCGGAACTCAAAATTTTTGCTTCGCAAAGTCGCCCCCATTTTACGAGCCATTTCCATAAAGGCATATAAGCGATTTTCTTTCTAGTTCTAATGGGAATATTTTAAGACCATTCGCCAATAATATTACATGCCAATAGTGAGAATAGAATTATGGGAGGGCAGGGATAATGAGCAGAAGGAATTACTGATAAAGGAGGTATCAATATCTGTTTCCAAGGCATTGAAAATCCCGCCAGAGCAGGTCTTTGTTCTTCTTTATGACGTTCCAAAAAGCCACTGGGGGATAGCGGGAATTCCTGCATCGAAGAAAAGGTAATCTACCTTCTATATTATCTTCCCCCCATTCAGTATCCCGCCGGGGTCGTATCTTTCTTTTAGTCTCCTTATCTTATCCCTGAATTTTTCATTCACGTAGCCCTTCTTCATTATCCCGACCCCATGTTCACCAGATACATCACCGCCAAGTTCCCGAACCTTTTCATAAAATTCCCCCGGATTGTAACCCTTTTTTACCCTTGCGTGTATTATTCCAATTCCAATATGCCCATAATTTGGAATTTCTTTGGAATCCAGCCAGTTTAGAAATTCAGGTAGCCTGTCCATTGGAATCTCTGGATCCTCGACCACGATATACCCTTTACTTGCAAGCGTCTGCCCAAGGATTGTTCTGTTCTTCATCCTTTCTGCAATATCCTTTTCATCCCTTATCTCCCCTTCGTCACTCCCGTATTCAACAAACAGGAAGAATTTCCCTTCATCGTTTGATAATTTTGCCGTTAGTTTATCCATATACTCAACTGCAATTACCTCCTTGTCCTTAATCACTTCCTTGACCTTCTCTACCAATTCCCCAGAATTAGCAAATCTGAAGATTGATGCAGAAAATTCCTTTAACGGCTCTGTCACCCTAAGGCGGGTTTTTGTTATAATTCCGGCAGTTCCTTCAGTGCCGCAGAAATCATCTATCTGATCCCCCTTAACATTAATAATCTCCCCGTTGCCTGTAACAACCTCAAGTTCCTCAATCCAGTCCCTCATCTTGCCATATTTTATTGCCCTGACACCCGCGGCATTGCATGCTATCATCCCGCCGATAGTGCATACTGCATGACTGCTAGGGATTACAGGGAAGAATAAGCCATGCTTTTTAACTTCTTTATTGAGATGGTCTAAGATAATCCCGGGTTCTACTGTTACATAGTTCTTACCCACCTCCAAAATATTATTCATCCTTGAAAAATCCAGAACTATTGAATTCTGTGGTATAACCGCCCCTGCCAACCCGGTACCGCCACCGCGAGGAATTAAATCTATCCCTCCCTTTGCCCGAATCAGCGACTCTGTCGCTGATTGGGCCCGAATGAGCCTTCGGCTCATTGGGCCCGAATTAGCCTTTAGGCTAATTGGGCCCAAAAATTTGCAATGCAAATTTTTCGGGCCCAAAAACTGCTTTGCAGTTTTTCGGGCACAAAAATTCGCTTCGCGAATTTTTCTTGTTGCAAATTCAACTATCCTCTGAACTTCTCTGCTATTTCCTGGCCATACCACTGCCATTGTTTTCCCTTCCAGTGCCGATGCGTCCGAGGCGTATACAAGTTTATCCAATTCATTACCCTCTTCTAATCCTGCAAGCATTTAATCAACACCTCTGAAAGTTCAAGAATTTCCAAAGAGGAATTATTCTCTTTTAAATGAAGATAGCATAAGGGGCATGAAGTTATTACCTTCTTAACATTCAATTCTCCTGCCTGCTTTAATCGCATTTCAGCAATCCTGCCTGAAATTTCGGGCTGGTTTGATTTCAAGCCAGCACCGCCACCGCAGCAGAATGCCTCTTTTCTGTTGTTGCTCATCTCCTTAATCTCAAAGCCCATAGACCCTAATATCTCCCTTGGCTCTTCATAGATGTTAGAGTACCTTCCCAAATGGCAGGGGTCGTGATAAGTTATTTCCTCAGAAAAATTTTTTCTAAATTTGATTTTTGAATTTTTCATCGCATTCCATATAGTCAGGGTTATATGCTCTGCTTTTATATCCCATCCCTTCGAATTCTCAGGATAGTCTGTTGAAAACACCTTATAGCACGCAGGACAATTTGTAATTATCCTAGAAACACCATGCTCCCTGAACACGGCAAGATTTTTCCCAATCAATTCCTCAAAATCCTTCTTATAGCCTGCATTATGGGCAGGGGAACCGCAGCACATTTCCAAATCCTTCAGTTGAATAAAGTCTATGCCGCTCTTCCTCAGAATTTCCTGATAATTCTTTTCCAGATTATCTGATACGAATTTGGTCAGGCATCCGGGATAATAGAGGGTATTCCCGCCAAGAAATTTTTCTGAGAGTTTTGATAATATGCCCATCAGATCCACCCCAGCAGCATTACTGCACCCAATAAAACCATAAATAAACCCATTATCAGCCTCATCCAGCCCCTCTTTTCAACCCTCCACTTCTCTACCTTGTCTGGTGATATGCCTAAATAGACTACTGCAAGGATTAGGAATAATGGTAATACGAAGATTATATTGTACAATATCAGATAGGGAATAGCATCCCATTGTGTCATCTTGTCTGCCAAAAGACCGAGGATTGCCAGATAAACACCGCCTGTGCAGGGCAATTCGAACATTGATACCAGGACACCCAAAACAGCGGCAGCAGGTATCGATGCCTTGTGGATGTATCTTTCTATAACTGGTTTTTTCGATTCAGGTATGGCAAGTGTTATCCCTTTCCCATACCAGAAGAAGTCCTTTACATTTATTAATCCTGCGATAATTGCCAGAGCGGCAGCGAGATTAAAAACAAGCCCCGTCAGATTCGTTGTTTGTATCATAGTAAAAAGACCCAGACCCGAGAAAAAGTAAACAATAAAAACTACAATGATATAAGTCAATCCGACCTTCAATATTCTGGTTCTAGCCCCGAGGGCAAGCAGGTATACGAGCAAGAAAATCAGGACAGAAAATGCGCAGGGATTTATGCTATCAATTAATGCCGCAATTACAAGTGCAGGGATAGTCAATTCGATTTTGGTTGATGGAGAAATTTCAGTGGGATGTCCCTCAACCTTATTTACAGTTAACGGGCATATTGGCTTGTTTTTCGTGAAATATTGTATCGAATCCTCCAGATTATCCCTTATCGCATTTTCTCCGATAAATGCCCTGTCACCGATAAAAACAGCAGGCACACCAACGGTCTTGATGCCATACCTTCTGATAAAATCATTGAACAGATCCTGATTCTCTTTGTTGTAATAAACCTCCAAGGGTTTAAAATCAACCCGGGAGTATTTCTCTGCCATGTCATTCATCAACGGCTCAATCCTTGCACAATGAGGGCAGTTTAAGCCATAAAAGAAGTATATGCAGATTGTACTTTCATTAACGGTTGTGTTGCTTAATTGTACTATGCTCACATTATCCGCATTGCAGGGCAATTCAATTGAACAAAAACCAAAGTCATCCGCACTGACAGGGTTTATACTCAGTAGCAGAATTCCGATTAGTAAAATATTAAAATTTTTCATAGTCATTTGCTTTGTTGAATAAATTATAGACAGGAATATTGATATGTAGATGCCAATATTTAAACAATTTTATCTCAACTATGGTGTTAGGCACTACAACTTTAATTTATAAAGGTATATGTATACATATTATATAAAATTATATAATACCTTGAATAGATTTAATTGAATAGATTTGAAATGATGCAGGAAGAGATACTACATTTTCCAAATCTGAAAACTGTTTTAATGGTGGAAAATGTGTTAAAAGAGGCGGAAGAGCCATTATCAAAGAATGAGATTAAGAGAAGACTGCCGGCTAAGGTAATGCACCAGACTTTAAACATAATCTTGGAGTATCTGGAAGCATCAGGCAAGATAATGTCTGGCTCTAAAGGAATAATCTGGATCTTCAATGAAAATCCAAAGTTCAAGAAGATGCTGGAGAGATCTGTTCTGGTGAAATAAACGAACTTAATAAAAACAGGTTTTTTATAACGATATTTATATAATCTAATAGGATGAAAAACACAATATGCGATTCTGGAGAGGATAGCGGCATAATTGAAAGTTACAAGTTCCTGCTTACTGCAAATCTCTCAGATTATGAAGGTAAATGGATAGCGGTTGTTGATAAGGAGATAGTGGCATCAGACAGGAGTGTTAAAAAAGCCTACGCCACTGCAAAGAACAAATATCCGGATAAAGAACCACTTCTTGAGAAGGTTTTCAGCAAAGGAACTTTAATTGTTTAGGCATGGCACTTCTGTTTCAATATTCCAGAAAGGTCGGGGGAGATCTGATTCCTCTGATACCCATTACTATAGAATATCAGTCTAAAAGGATTAAGGTAAATGCCTTGCTGGATACCGGAGCAGACACTACTTTTATACCTGAAGACATAGCAGAACTTTTGGGAATAAAATACTATAGGGGAAAGGAATGTATTGTTACCGGTATTGACAAGGAACTAAAATGTACATCACACTATGTAACTATAAAACTCTGTGACAGTGCTTTGAATAGCGTAACTCTTAAGGACGTTCCTGTCGATATACCAAAACATTCACAGAAAAAAGTAGGCCTTCTTATCGGCAGGAAGGGATTTTTGGATAGGTTTGAGATTACGCTAAATGAAAGGGAAAATGTTATTTCTCTTAAATATCTGGAATGATTTTTTAGGTATAGATAATAGATTCATCTGAAGTAATCCTTAAACTTTGGGATTTTGTAATTCACAGGCGGTAATTCAATATGCCTCTTTGATTCTAACCAGAGCCATAGCAGGAAGATTATCCATAGCAAGATTGCCGAGATTATTGCAGAAATTTCATAATGCACCAACTCCTGAGAAGGTGTTAGAAATTCTTTTTCTCGATTAGGCACTACGGGCAAAGAGATCAGAGTCAAGCCATGATAGAGAGGAATTTCAACTGTAGTAGTGTTAGGCACTACAAACAACAAGAAATTTACGAAGTAAATTTGTTGGCTATTAGAAAGTATGGATATATTCGGTTGTCGAGTTTCTCCAACCGAATATTTGCTTGGATATGATTTTCCTCTGGAAAATCATAGTTACGAAACTCTTTAGAGTTTCGTATGGAAATATTTGACAAGCAAATATACTTTCTAATTCAACAAAAAACTACATATCTACTGCTAAAAATAAATAAAAGCCCATTAATTATCTTCTATAAATCTTATCGTGATGGTCAAAATCCATAAAGATTATCTTATTTTCCTCTTTAGCAAACTTAAACACAAGAACGAAATGCCCTATATGGACACACTTCTTATCCTTCATGCTATATCTCAGATTTTTGTAGTGTTCAATGTCAGAACAACACAGAACCTCTTCAATCTTTTTAAGAATCTGTTCATACAACTGCTTATCCTTCTTTGAGAGTTTATTAAGGGTTTTCTGCAGTGATGGAAGGATTTCATAAATATACATTTTTATCTTTCGATTATTTTTCTCAACTCCGCCATATTCCTGAAGGGTATGCCCTTCTCTTTTTCAAGCCTATTCAATTTCTCCAGGTATTCGGGTCTTAATTCCGGCTCTAAAAAACCCTCTTCATATTTTCTAACAACTGCATTTATTGCCTGTGATTTGTCTTTCAGTCCAAATTTAGCCTTTACAATATTCAATACCCTGTTTGTGTTTTCATCAATGTTTATTACTGCCTGAACCATATTACATCACATATATATTTATATACCCCGGATATATAAATACTATTGTTCAGAAGATTATGGAAAACTCAAGGATGTTAGGCACTACAATCAGTTAGAATTCTTCTCAGATTCAAGAGATTTTTCATCCCCTCACCAAGACATACAAATTATTCAACCCGGCACCAATCTTTATTGCTGCCAAGACAATAGCACCAATACAGATTATGATTATAACCCGTTCTACATAAGAAAAATCCTGCTTGAACTGATTGAAGAAGAATATGCCGGTTACAAAGGATCCAAGAATGAGACAAATCATATATATGAGTATATCATCAAGTGAGGAGTAGAATACCCCTACAGAGCCATATTTCCTTACCTTTTCACTCGTTGGCTCACTGAACTCATACTTCATCATATCATCCTAGTTAAGATTAAAGAGGAGATAGGTAGTATAGGAATCCAAGAGGATTCCAAATAACAGCAAGGTTACCGATATTCCTATAAACCCGTTAATAGAGAATTGGCTTGTCATTCTTTTTAAGAGGTGATCTAGGCACTACAATTTTCTGAGTCAGTCGAGCCTTTTTCTTTTTTTATTTCCTCCCTTCCAACCAAGCAACTACAAAGAAAACAAACATAAGGTAGATAAACAACCATACAAGGGTAGAGTACATTGCCCTGAATATATCGGATGCTACAGGGGAGAGATTAAAGAACAAGACAGACACAAAGACGCCGAATATAAAGCTCAGAAAACCAAGGGCATAGAAAGTTGTTGTTTTCATATCAGTAATAAATTTTGTTTTGAATATTA
>JAKFXM010000208.1 GCA_021731385.1 Methanobacteriota archaeon | reverse complement strand
ATAAACTTTCCCAGTCGACCCTACTAAAGATGCTTCCAAAAGAGCATAATATCCAAGATTCGCGCCAATATCCAGGATGTTCATGTCTTTTTTCACTTCTTCCTTCAGTACCTCTACCTGCAATTCATCTCGCGTTCCTCTCAGTATCAGGTCCTTTGACAGTCCCTTGTCTGAAAAACTTAGATACATTTTATTGCCATGTATCTCTTTTATCAGAAGATCATCAGTCGACTTACTTTTTAAAACTGCCCAGTAAACATTTTCATAGGGAGACAGAACTATTGGTGCTAACAGACTCTTCGTGCAAATAAGTGCTTTTTTAATGCCTTCGTCGTGAACTATTTCCCTGAATCTGGGAAACAGCAACCGCCACTTCTTAATCAGGCTAACCATTTTACACAGTTGATTTCGTTTTATTGCTAAGGGAATAACTAATATTAACTTATGCGTTTATTAGCTACATTTCTAATCTGCCACAAACCGAAAATTCCAAGAGCGATTGAGTATATTAACGTAAGAATGTGAAAACTAAAACCAGAAGAGATTGCAACCTCCTTGGGTAATCCCAATGACATAAAGCCAATGGTGAACAACCCTTCCATCACACCAAAGCCCCCTATGCTCTGGAGGGGTATGACTGCAGATACCCTATAGAATGTTACACCCAGAACAAATTTCCAGAAGTCTAAACCGAAATCATTTCCATGAAGCAGTTCTTTCACGAGCATGTAACCGAGAAGAGAATTAATTATCCATATCAAAAACGAAATGAAGAAGGAATACATTAAAACTTTTTTACTCCTAATTTTATTGAGACCGTTTATTACCTCATCAATCTTGCCCATCAAAAATTTTATGAGATTAAATTTTGTCAGTCCTGTTCTGTCGGATATTCTCCTAGCTAGCTTGCTTATTTTTTTTCCATATAACATCAAAAGTACAAAGACAAGAATTAAAAATCCCGTTAGGATAGACACTAGAGGCAATGCATTGATAAATACAGCAGGCACATCTTTTATAAGGAAGATTGAAATGATGAAGAGCAGTGACAGTGCAATGAAATCCATAACTCTAGATACTACAAGAGTCGAGGCACTTTCCCCGATAGAAACTCCGAATTTTCTTTTTATGAGGTATATATAAGAGAGTTCACCGGATCTAAACGGAAGTAAATTTATCAGCATAAAGTGGACAGAAGATATAGGATAAAGCTTTATTGTGTTTATCGTATCGTAGCCGAGAAGCATTTTAAATCTGAACGCTCTGAGAAAAATGCTAACCGCATAAAGAAAAAAAGTTGTTAGTAGCAGCAGTGGTGAAACGGACAGTAACGACACTGCAATATCGTTTATCTCAATCTGAGACAACAAAATGCCAACAAGTAGAATTGTTACTATCAAAGAAATGAGCACTCTTTTTTTCATACTGCCTTATAGATTTATGTAACTGAACCTTACTTTTCCCATCGTCAATTCATAATCTTTGTAATTTATTGGCTTGCCTGCAAGGAGAGTGTTCAATTTTGAGTCATCAAACGTTCCTTCTTTTTGTAAAAGTAAGTATAGCGGTTCAACTCCTTGTGAAGTCTGTATAAATCCAAATTGTTTTAATCCATAGTTATTCTTGATGTAGGACCACAATTTCTCATTTTTCATCTTTGTTCCAAAATCCCAGTTGTACATGAATATCCAACTTGCGTTTCTGGTTTCTTCAACAGATTTCATATCTTCTACAGTGTCGGGAATTCCCTTAACGCTTTTCATGTCAGAATGCCACACAACACCAAATGCTTGATGAGTAGAATGCATTAATTGTTCTCCGGGTTTTTTGTGTTCTTTTAGGTATTCTCCTGCAACATCCAAACCATAAAATTGGGTATTGAACTGCCTATCAATACTGTCTTTAAGTGGAGTAGATAACAAAGCAAGAATTATGATAACGGGTATAAGGTTTATGTATCCTATTTCCCTACCCTCTACTTTCAGTCTTTTGAAAAAATCACCAATTTGTATGATGAAGTATGCCACCAACATTACAATAAGAGGTGCAACAACATAGTAATAGTAACTGTGGCCATTCAGTCTGTCTGCTACTACTACAACATAGATTATTGATCCAAGGACGTAGGAAAGTAAAAATTTTGACCCTATATCACGCCTCTTATAATATGAGAAAAAAAGAAGCGGTATGGATAGAAAAGCCATTGCAATTCCTGCAATAGTAAAAGAGTCTTTTACATACGATTTCTGAGTAGCCCACCACGTATCTTGGAAAAATATATATAGATTAATTGATTTTGAACTCACTAGGTCTTGTCTCCCAAATTCTTTCTGGAGCGAATTAGAGTATAAAACCCAGATAGGAAACGAGGATAGTATTAATAGGGAAATCATATAGACTGATATATGTTTCCTCCATTCAAAAAGTCGTTTATAAGGAAATGTTAATAGCATAGGTATTACTATGAAGAAGAAGGGGTATTTTGTTAACGTAGCAATAGTTAGAGATAAGCTTGCTAAGATTAATTCGCTTCCTTTGTTGGATTCCCTCCAAGTTATATAAAAATATGCTGATAATACCATAAAAAAAATTCCAGGATTTATTACATCGACATTATGGCTGAAAAAAACAAGTATCGGTAAAACAGCAGTTAGTAGAGCAGAAACCAATGCCAAATCCTCTCTCCAAAATAATTTTTTTGTAATTATGTATATCAATGGGATCGTACCAACAACAAACAATATTCCAATCAACCTAGCAATCCATAATTGCATCCCAAAAAGCATAAACGCAATTGCAACCAGGATAGGCGTGGTTGGAAAAGTATCTCCGTGGGCTCCAGATGGGTCAACATCTAACGAAACATAACCGACTATAGGAACAAAAAAACCGTATTTAAAAAATCCTTCTCTTGCAAAATTTCTTGCCTCTGTCAGATAGTGCACATCCTTATTGTTGTGGTAACCTATCGAGGGATAATCAATATGATAAATCCTCAGATAAAACCCAAGAATCACAATAAAAGCAAGCAGCACAAGGGGGAGATAATTTTTTTTACCCGAATCAGAAACTATAAGTTTCTGATTGGGCACAAAAATTTTACCTTTGGTAAAATTTTTCTTGTTCTCTGTCTTTTTAACCTTTAATTTATAAATATCATTATCTTTTTCTATGCTACCATTCTTCGCCAAATTCTTCAATTCCTTTTTTAACTCCCTCTCTTCAAGATTCAATTCAGATCTTAATTCCTCAAGATTCTTTTTGCCCGATCCAAGAGCCTTTAGAATACTATCTCCTTTCATTGACCTAATGCAGATTTATTATTTGTTACCCATTCAACAAGATTCTTAACCCCTTCTTTGACACCAACAACAGGCTCCCAGCCAACCTCTTTCCTGATCTTGGAGATATCAGAAACATAGACCTTCTGGTCACCCATCCGCCAGTTATCACGGATAATCTCAGACCTTTTGCCTGTTAATTCATTTATCAGATTTAATAATTCAAAAAGTGATATAGTATTTTTGGGTCCACCGCCAAGATTATATGCCTTCCCTTTTGTTTTGTCGATATTCTTCGCAAGTGATTCAAAGGCATTATTCTGGTCAGTTATGTAGAGAATGTCCCTTATCTGTTTCCCATCACCATATATAGTTATCTTCTTGCCAAGAATTGTTGCGATTGTAAACCATGCAACCCAGCCTTGATCCTCATTTCCGAATTGTCGTGTCCCATAGATGCATGACATCCTTGCCTTTGTGCTTTTTATCCCAAACGATTTATGGAATGTATCAAGAATCCATTCTGAGATGATTTTCGAGCCACCATAGGGGCAATTTGTTTCCAACGAATAGGTCTCATCAATTCCCTGAATATCTCTGTATTCATATCTTGAACCCTTTTCCAGTATCCTCAAATTGAGATCGCCATAGACCTTGTTTGTTGAGCAGAAAACGATCGAGGCATCAGACTTTGAATTTCTCAGGGATTCGCACAGATTAAAGGTTCCATCAGCATTGCTTTCATAATCAAGCCTTGGATTTTCCAATGAAGTGGTAACAGCAACCTGTGCTGCACAGTGGTAAATTAGATCAATATCATCCATTAAACCATTAAAAACCTTTGAATCCCTTATATCCCCTTGCACAAATTTCAGATTTTTATAGTTTTCCTGAAGATATTTTATGTTATAGTCTGTCCTGCTTAGATTATCTATAATTGTTACCTCTTTACCTTTTTTCAGGGAGTATTCAGCAAGGTGCGAGCCTATGAATCCTGCACCGCCCGTGATTAAGATTCTATCAAACATTTTTATTTCTTTGGTAAAATAATTTTCTTTTGGGAATACAAACACTTTTCTTTTCTAAAGAAAAGGGTTTGTTATTCAGCAAGGTGCGAGCCTATGAATCCTGCACCGCCCGTGATTAAGATTCTATCAAACATTTTATCACATAGGAGACATGCTACTAGCATTCATTATAGTAATACCAACAACCTTACCATCCATCGTTCGTATCAGGATGTTATTGTCCAGAAGTTCAGAATCTGTTGCCATCTGTGGTTTCTGAAAGTTTATATACACTACATCAGCTTCTTTGTCGTAGTCTATCCATACATGTTTTGATGGTAATCTCATAACATGAGGAACAACCTCCAGTATCTGTTTCAGACCCTTTTCCATTTGATTTTCCTCCTTTTTATTATCTTATCGATTTTTGTTGTAAAGAAGGCTGTAATGATAAACCCTCCGGGAGAATTAATGACATCTAAAACCTTATAGGCCATTTCTCCCGGATCATTAACATAATCATAACGCCATTAAACTGAAATTTATCTCTCTACCAAATTCCTCTCAACCAGTTCCTGAGTAGCCTTCTCGCTCAAATCCCTTGCCTCTTGAATTCTACCCCATTCCACAAGTTTCCTCATTCCATCCTTGAATCTGACCTTTGGTTCAAAACCAAGTTTTCTTATTTTTGAGATATCTGCATAGCAGTGCCTTATATCACCCATTCTGTACTTATTTACTATATCGGGCTTTATGTCCTTCCCGTAGAGTTTTGAGAGAATTTCTGCAATTTCAAGTATGTTTGCAGGATTACCAGTACCTACATTAAATGCATTGTAATCTGCACTATTCTTTTTCATAACAAGAAGATTTGCTTCAACGATATCATCCACATTTACGAAGTCCCTGCTCTGAAGACCGTCCTCAAAGATTATCGGGGGGTTATTATTCTTGATCCGGGATGAGAATATTGCCGCAACGCCGGTATAAGGGTTTGAGAGGCTCTGCCTAGGTCCATAGACATTGAAATACCTTAATGCAACTGTGGGAATTCCGTATGCCTGACCGGTTACCAGACACATCTCCTCCTGGTCTCTTTTTGTTATAGCGTAGATTGATGTCGGATAAAGCGGTTTTTCCTCCGGGGTTGGAATTGCCTTTACATTCTTTCCGCAATTCGGACATTTTATATCCCAGTCTCTTGATCTAAATTGCTCTATGGTTCTTAATTTAGGATAAACAATCCCACAATCATCGCACTCATAAGCGCCCTCACCATATATGCTCATTGAGGATGCTACAATCAGTTTCTTAACATCGTGCTCCTCGTTGACAAGAATTTCAAGAAGTTTTGCAGTTCCATATGTATTAACATCGACATATTTCTGGATTTCGTACATTGACTGACCGACACCCACAGCAGCAGCCTCGTGAAAGATTATATCAATATCTTCTATTGAAGCTTTCAAATCATCCGGATTCCGGATATCGCCGTCTATAAACTCGGCCTTTGGGTTTAGATACTCGGGAGTTTTGCCGTTATGAACCTGTGGCTCCAGATTATCGAGAATCCTCACAGAATTTCCGTCCTTTACGAGCCTATCAACCAGATGTGAGCCTATGAAACCAGCCCCTCCGGTGATAAGAATTTTTTTTTCCATCTTTAGACCCTGCTAACATCAAGAACTTCAACACCGCCAACACCATCCAGCTCCTTTACTAGGGATTCTATCTCCTCAATCCCCCCACTTTCATCATTTAGAAGGATTGAAGCCTCTATGGATTTTAATCCAAAGGCAATGGGCTTTATCTCTGTTTTATGTAATTTTCCGAATTTCTCTATAATACTATTTAATCCTTTTTTAATTTTTTCAAGATCGGTATCAACGCCCGATGGCATTATCCTTATTCTCGCCGCAACATTTAATTCCATCTCAATTCCCGACAGATAACTGGCGGACAACAATCTTCATAGAACCGGGCAATTTCCCAATTGCTGTATGAAGGGCTTTTTTTGCGATTTTTATTGCATCCTCGCTTTTGTTTATGTATATACTAAACACGGTCTGTCCCTTTCTTATCCTTGCCGCCGTTCCGATTGGCTTTCCGAAAGACCTTCTCATACCCTTAGAAACCCTGTCGGCCCCGGCACCAGTCGCCATTATATTCTCCCTCAACACATGATGCGGGAAAACCCTGACCTTGAATTTGTAGTTATTAATGCCTATTGTCCCCTCGATAATCTTGTTTGCTGCAATTCGGGATGCTTCCAGTGAATTGTGTCTTATCTGAATCTGACCATTACTGACAATCGAAACCTCGGTGTCAAATTCTTTGGACAGATTCCCGGTTTCATAGTGTGTTATCTTCGGTCCGGGAACCCCGGTAATAAATGAAGCTGAAGGATTATTTGAAACCCTTGTATATGCCGGGCTGTCCCACCCGTAACATTTTGCCGGTCTTAGTCCCATTTTTTACCTCTTCTTTTATAAATTTTAGTCTAATAACTTAGAATTTCATAGTTAAAATATAAAAATGGCCGGTGCCTCGCCCAATTTCTCGGAAGTTCATGTAATCAGGACATTAATACTCCTTAGTGCCGGTGAAATGGGCAGAAAGGGACTTGTAAAGGTTCTTGGAATCGGTGAAGGCAGTGTCAGAACAATATTGAAGATATTTAGAAGGGAGGGTTTTATAAGGTCAAGTAGAAGAGGGCAAACGCTCAGTGAAAGGGGTAGAAATCATATCCGAAAATATTTAAAGAAATTTAATGTACCAGGAGAATTCAGACAGACGGAGACCGGAAGATTGGGCTCAGTAATAGCAATTCACAAAACGGCAGATAGGATAAAGACCGGCTTTGAGCAGAGGGACATTGCCATTGGTGCCGGTTCAGAAAGTGTTTTGATATTAATTTATAAAAATGGAAAACTCGAATTCCCGACAAGGGATGTTCGACTTTCAGATTTTCCGGATTTGATTGAGGGACTAAAGGGATTTAAATTCAAAGAAAAGGATGTGGTAGTCCTTTCGTTTGCAAAAACCTACGCAAAGGCTGAAGATGGGGCGGTTGCGGTTGCATTGGATCTGATAAGATAATTTCTATAGTTTTGAAAGAAATTCTTCTCTTTCAAGTTTAGCCTGTTTCATTATTGAGATCAATGTGCCTTTTGCAAGTTCTTGATGATTTGGAACTGTAACAAGCAATCTTCGCTCTTCATTCCACAAGTGAATATGACTTCCACTTTGCCTATAAACAACTGTCGGCTAAAGCCGACAGTTTTTATGCGCCTGAATCTGCCCCAATATTGAACTGCCCCTTTAAAGGGGCAGATTCAGTGCGTTTCAACTACAAATCCAAATTTCCCCAGTGTCTTTATAACATCCTTAGCAGACAGGACTGGGAGTTTGGACATATCTCTCGACCTCTAAATCCAAAAATGCAGTTTTTCGATTTTTCAAGGCATGTGCCATAAGAAGTTTGTAATGCTCTTCAAGTCCCTTTTTCAGATTGTAAAGAGCATCACCCTCTGTTTTTCCTTGGTCTGCAACATTTGTAACTAAATCAACTGCAACATACCACTTACCCTCTCTATAGACCTGAATAAGTGTTTTCATGGTTTTATTGTTTATATATTGGAAAAACTGAATATTTAATTAATGGTGTAAGAAAGGTGAGAGAGAAAGAAAATAAAAGTAAAATTTTTAAGGTGTATATCTACCAAGGAGATAAAGGTGGCGGAAATATTGTTGAATGTGATAGTTGAAGTAA
>JAKFXM010000102.1 GCA_021731385.1 Methanobacteriota archaeon | reverse complement strand
GTATGTGGCTGAACCTCCCGAATCAGAGCTTTGCTCTGATTGGGCCCAAAAACCCGAAGGGTTTTTCGGGTCGGTTCAGACACGTGTCTGAGCCCTTTGGGCTCAGCCACATTACGAGTTAATCCGAGACCAAAGGTCTCGGAGCTACGAAACTCTTTAGAGTTTCGTATTAAAATTTTGCGACAAGAAAATTTTGCCATAGGCAAAATTTTGTGTCCAAAAATAGGAAAAATTTCCAAAGGAAATTTTTGCTTGCAACCGACAGCTTTGCTGTCGGGCAGTTGCAGCCTTTGGCTGCAACTCCAAAAATTCGCAAAGCGAATTTTTCCAATTCCTTTGGAATTTTTTGGAAGCAAAATTTTTTCAGAATAATCCGGATTTATTCTTATAATCTCATCAACATCAATCCGGGAATTCCATCTCATAATTCCGGAACCAAGAGCAACTATCGTGTAGTACCCCGATGTCTTCAGGCCCTCGGCAACGAGTTTAAGCATTGAAAATCCTTCCACAAGTACAGAATCCCCAATGTTAGAACAGCAACCGGACGCAAATTCAAAAACAAGAATCCTCTCCATTTAGAATTATCTGTTCTTCAGGCCATTTAACATGTCCTTATGAACATCGTGCTCAAACTTCACAACCTCGTGGATAGGATAGACATCCATTGGGAGACCATTCATCTTCTTCAGGAATTCCTCAAGGCCGGTATGCCCATGGTTTGGGACTACGACCTTTGCAATTATCTTTCCATCAAATGTCCTGAATACATTTCTAACCTCGTCAAATTCAGAGATACTCTTTGCAATTCTGTTTGACTCTGAGGGTAATGCCTTTACAAAGATAAAACCGGTCTGCAAGCCAATATCATGAGGGTGCAGAATTGCAGAGAATTTTTTGATTATCCCGCTTTTTATAAGCCTTTCAGTCCGCGTAAATATTGTAGTATGCGGAACATCGAGTTTTCTCCCAATTTCCCTGTAGCTCATCCTTGCATCATCCTGAAGCTGCCTTATTATCTCCAGGTCAAGGTCGTCTATTTTCATCTATGCTTTAATTATTATTACTATGCTTTAATTATTATTACTATGCTTTAATTATTATTAATTACTTATTAAATAATTATGGAGATAATCCCTGTTATAGACATAAAGGACAGAATCGCTGTCCGGGCTGTTGGCGGCAAAAGGAATGATTACAAACCTCTAAGAAGCAGATTAGTTGGCTCGCCAGACCCTCCTGAAGTTGCTAAGGCTTACAAAGGGATGGGATTTAAGGAGATATACATTGCCGATCTCGATGGAATACTCCATTCAAAGCCGAATCTTGACATAATTGAAGAAATATCAAAAGAAACGGGAATTCCTATTATTGCCGATCTTGGCAGATGGGCACTTGAGAATTCAGCAATACTACAGGGGGTAATTCCCGTAGTGGCAAGCGAGACCTTTAACTCTTTGAAATTGTTTGAAATCCCTGAAAAATTCGTTGTCAGTATTGATATAAAAAACAACCAACTGCTATGCGGGATGCCATTCCATCTTCATGGCTTTATTGATATGCTGAAGGACATTGAACCCGGTGAAATAATGGTCATTGACATGGACAGGGTAGGGATGTCATCCGGGCCAAATTTGGGTCTCTGCAGTTATGTCATTAAAAATTTTCCAAAAAGGAGCATAATATACGGTGGTGGGATAAGAAACTCCCATGATCTGGAGGCATTGAAAAGAATCGGTATATCAAAGGTACTAATAGGCTCTGCAATACATTCCGGAGCAATCAAATATCCAATTAAAAGTAAATAATTACAATGAATAAAAATCTAATATCTCTGCTTACCCTAGTGCTGATAATACTGATAAATGATGCAGTAGCACAGCCAACACAGGCAGAAATTTCATTGTATGTGGTTGTTGGAAGGGTCTATCAGGATGACGGAATAACCCCCCAGAGCAACGCTTCAGTAACCCTTACTTATCTTCCCACCGGGGAGCAATTATATGATACGACTACATCAACCGGGGACTATCTCTTTGATTTATCAAACCTGCAGGATGGATATTCCATAGGTGAAACGATAAAGATAACTGCAATATTTAATAGTACAAGTTCCAGCGTGGTTGAAACCCTTCCTACGGATAGCCCGTTATATGCAAAAAAGATTGTCCTCGGTAAATTCCTTTTGAACATAACGATATTGCCAAATCCCACACAGGCCGGGAAAGAGATTCAAATAAAGGCATTTACATCGCTTAATGTAGATATAAATGTAACAATTGATGATATTACGGCAAGTCTTACCCCCATGGGGGATGGAAATTACACAGGAGCAATGACCTCCCCCCTATTCGATGGAAAATATACTGTCAGGGTTGATATAGGGGATGCATCAGGAAATTCCGGTTCATTTTTTGATTTATTGGTTGTTGACAGTACCCCTCCGCTGCTTTTTGTTCAGAATCCTTTAAACAATTCCGTGACAACGCAGAATGAAACCTTTGTCAGCGGAACAACTGAAGAGAATGTATTGCTTATGATAAATGGTGCAATTGTTCCGGTCATTGGAGGAAGATTCAATTCTACGGTTATGTTGAATCCCGGCCCAAATGTAATAACAATAACCTCTACAGATGCTGCCGGAAATTCAAAGGAAATTAAACTTACAGTTATAAGGTCAGTTTTATATATTACTACTATTTCTGTAAGTCCTGCCCTTCCGGGAGAAACTGCAACAATAACCGCAAGCATAATCTCTATATCTGATATTGACAATATTGTAGCAGAGGTAACCTCGCCAAACGGCACTGCCCGGAATTATTCCATGTCAAATGCTACCGGTGTTTACAGTGTCAGCATCCCGTCTGTTGCAATCGGGGATTATACCGTAGTAGTATGGGTAAGGGATATTAACGGAAATGTTGCCAATAGATCCACATGGTTCGGCGTCTCTAATCTCAGGAGGTTTTATGGGGATATTATAACTGCTGAAGGTATTCCTCTTGATGTGTTTTTTGAATTCTACAGACCAGGGACAGATATAATACTTAATAATTTCACAACAAAGAATGGGAAATACAACACCACGGTTAATATGAGGAATTATGATATGGTTATGAAAGTACAGGGTATAATGTTTAAATTGGACAATGTAGATTTCGCAACTATTGATAATGATCCAATAGACATGGATCTTATTGCCGGAAGTGATGTGGATATAGCATCTGCGAATCCAATAACCGGGTTTGCACCTAATACAAATCTGACATCCAACGGTTCTATTACAATAATGTACGATCCTGCAAAGATAAGAAGTAAGGACCTCCTGCAGATATATTACTGCCCCGACTGGACATACAGCAATAGAACCTGTAATATTGACTGGATTAACCTGAAGGGTTCTGTAGATAAATTTATGAATACAGCAACTGCAGGTATAATAAATACATCGGGGGCTTTTATGCTTGTAGAGGCATTGAGGTGCGGCAATACTATATGCGAATTAAACTATGGTGAATCATGCTCTACATGCCCCCTGGATTGCGGAATGTGCCCTACAGGTCCGAAGACCGATGTAACCGGAATTGAGTCCTCGCTTGAGGTTATTATGGAACGCATCAGGAAATTTGAGGAGCAGATGAATGCTACAAAAGGGCAATTAAATCTGACACTTCGCGATACTGCAATAATAACCTATCTGAAGGATGTTATGGAAAAGCAGGCCGAGGATATGAAATTACTGCTATTGGCAAAGCAGGTTTCATTGATTTCCGGTTATCAGGTTGTTTCTGCAGAATTATACCCGTTAGAATTTACAAGAACGAGCATAAGGATTAAAAATCCGGCAAATCTGACAACGGCGATGGTTGTTAATGTAACTGGAAAGGTTTTAGATTTCATAATATTAGAGAATACAAGCATAACCCTGAATGCGGGGGAGGAAACTGACCTTGTTATAGGGACCTATATCCCTGAGGGAACCCCTCCCGGAAATTATTATGGTGAGCTTATCCTGACTATGGCCGGAACATCCTCTAATATCCCCATAAACATAAGAGTTCTTGCAACAAGTGAGAAATTACTTGACCTTAAGATACAGCCTCTTACTGACATTATAGAGCCGGGGGACAAACTTAAGGTAGAGGCAACAATTTATAATCTGGGGGGGGTAAAGAGGGTTGATGCCCGATTGGAACTGCAACTAATCGATATCTCTACCAATGAAATAGTCTCCATGAGTAATGAGAGTTTAATTGTAGAAACAACAACTACCGTAATCAGGGAGATAAATGTATCTAATGATGTACGGGAAGGCAGGTATATGATAAAAGGCATAGCAAGATATTCTATTGAAGCGGGCAGGGCAAGGGATGTGTCCTCTCTTGCATATATATCGATAAGGAGGTCATTCTTCTCATTGACTGTTTTTGGTATTCCCGTATGGTTGATTCTTGCAGTATTTTTTTCAGTAGCCCTGGTTTATGGGGCATATATATACTACCGGATGGAAAGGGCTAAAAAGAAACGATATCTTGAATTAGTTGAACTTCCTGCACTACCTCAGCCCGGGCCAAGGTCAGGATTCATTGGCAGGATTGCTGAAACATCAATCAGGGCATTTGTAGAGGTTGATAAATTACAGACCCATTCCCTGGTAGCGGGTGCTACAGGTTCCGGAAAGACTGTTGCAGCCCAGATAATTGTTGAGGAGGCTTTATTAAAAGGTGCATCTCTTCTTGTTTTTGACCCAACTGCACAGTGGTCCGGATTTTTGAGGGCAAACAAGGACCCGATGATATTCAGGCTTTACAGAAGTTTCCATATGAAAGAAAATGATGCAAGGGCGTTTAATGGGAATATCCAGATAGTAAAGGACCCAAACAAAAGAATAGATATAAAAAAGTATCTGAAAAAGGGAGAAATAACGGTGTTCTGTTTACACAAACTTGACCCAAGTGATATTGATGTTCTTGTGGAAAACACCATAAAAGAGGTATTTTGGGCAAATCTTGAGGAAACCCATGAAGTAAGGGCGTTGTTTGTATATGACGAGGTTCACAGGCTTCTTCCGAAATTTGGGGGAAGCGGCAAAGGATTTACTCAGGTGGAAAGGGCGGTAAGGGAATTCAGAAAGTGGGGAATTGGTCTGGTTCTTATTTCACAGGTTTTGAGTGACTTTGTCGGGGAGATAAAGGCGAATATAGGAACGGAGGTTCAGATGCGAACAAGATATGAGGGCGACCTTGAAAGGATAAAGATGAAATATGGTGAAGACATCCTGAGATCTGTCGTCAAAGCCTCTGTAGGAACGGGAATGATACAGAATTCTGAATACAATAAGGGAAGACCATACTTCGTTTCATTCAGACCTGTGCTCCACAGTTTGACAAGGTTAAGTGACAGTGAACTTGAATCGTATGATACATACAACCAGAAGATAGATGAACTGAGGGATAAATTAGACATCATGAAGAAGACGAATGTAGATGTATTTGACCTTGAACTTGAACTGAATCTTGCACTTGAAAATGTCAAAAAAGGTTCTTTTGATGTTGTGAAGCTCTATCTTGAATCACTTGAACCGAGAATAGAAGAAGCATACGGCAAGATAGGTGAGGGAGAAAGGAAAAAGGCAGAAGAGGAGAAGCATAGAAAAGAAGAGGATGAAAAGAGAAAGATAGATATCGGGATCGACCATACAACTATTGCAGGAAAACTGGAGAATATGGGCAAGGAACGAAAGGATAAATGGGAGAAACTGAAGGAAGAATTAAAAGAAGAAAAATAAGCAATTAAGTTCTTCTAATCTTTTCAGCAGCCCTCCTGAATACCCCTGTCAGTGTAAATACCTCTCTTCCCGAGATAAATGCCCTGCCGATTATCTGCCTGAATGTCTTTTTTGAAATCATATCTACACTTTTAAAGTAAAGAATTCCACTGGTCTTTGACCAGTGGTCTGGTCATATACTACTTGCTTTCTAGGTTATTATAACTGGGGCAGTGTTACCTTGTTCAGTCGCGGGGTAATAGAATCACTGCTCCAGCGGGGGTAATAAAAATGACGAATAAGGACTTAAATAGCTTTAGCTCTGCAATAGGCAGGGCCGAGATGCATGTGAGTTTCAAAGTGAAGTACTGCCACAATATATTTTTTCGGAAGTTCCAGACTTGCAGGGGCGCTGCGAAGAAATCTTTAGGGAGGTTGAAAGCAGGCATGGTTTCAGGTTACATGAGATTGGCTTTGACAAAAACCATGTGCATATCGATGTGGACTTGGGTATAAGGTATAGTGTGGAGGATGTAGCCAAACTCCTGAAGGGTACATCAGGATACAAATTGTTGAAGGAGTTTCCTGAGATGAAGCGCAAGTACTTCTGGGGCAGCGGACTATGGGGCTCGCAGATATACTTTGACAGCACAGGTAGGGACGCGGATGAAATGCGCACCTATGTCCGAAATCAGGCAGGCAATAAAAAACAGATGCTCAAAGGACAGGCTACAATCACACAATATTTAGCTTAGCGTAAAATACCGCCAGTCTTTGACTGGCGGTTATTTATATAGTTTCGATTCAGGATGTTGATCAAAAAATAAGTTACTGATTATATCGTCAATCATAGTTTCCATACTAAGAGTTGAAGAAATTACTTCTTCTCTGTTTTGTGATATAATTCCCTGTTCATCAATAAATTTTCCTGTTATTTCTCCACTCTTTGCTCCTTTAGGTACTGTTATCTTTAATTCAATACTTTTCAATAATTTTATCTTATACATGCTTAGATCACACCCTCTAACTTTTTTATTCTTCAATTAACAGCCACTTCCACAGCGGCGTATATCTTATATCTTCCTGATCTGCTTCATAGTCCCATGTGATTACTGTCTGATTTTTACATCTTAGTTTTTTTGATGCCGATATCAGGTTTTTTGTTTCGGCTTCCCTGATTTCACATAGTCCTGTTGCATAGGTTACCTGTATAATCTCTGTTATTTTGTTTGCTTCACTCAGCACAAAGTCCACCTCCTTCCCCTGCAGGTCTTTATAGTAGTTTACCTCCAGAAGTGGTTTTGTATTCCTTTTTCTGATTAGTTCGAGAAATACTGCATTTTCCATTAATCGCCCCATATCCTCTGAAGATTTTATGACTTTTGAAAATCCTGTATCTGACAGGTAGATTTTCCTAGGCCATGCTTCCTTTTGTCGTAGTTTTTCGCTGTGTCTTTTTAGTGTGAACACTGATACAGAGTCCTCAAAGTAGTTTATGTATTTATATATTGTGTCTCTTGAAACCTTTACGCCATGTGATTTGAAGTTTTGATATATTGCGTTTATGCTGAATTCTTTAGAGAAGTTGTTCACAAGCTGCTTGAAGATAAGATTTACCAGATGAAGATTTTTTACATTGTGTCTCTCTACAACATCCTTGTAGAGTATTGCATCGAAGTACTCTTTGAGTATTTTTTCTTTCTGCTGCGATATTACTACATCCGGGAATCCTCCAAATTCAAGATATTCCTTTAAGTGGTGTTTTAATATACTAATGTCATCCCTGCTCATTTTGCTTGTGTCGAATTTCCTGACTTTAAGGTATTCCCTAAGGGAAAATGGAAGAAATAAATATGTCAGGGATCGCCCCCTCATCTGTGTTGCTATCTCTTTCGAGAGCAGTTTGGATGACGATCCCGTAAGGTATATGCGATATCTGTGCGTGTCGTATAACTCCCGCACTGCCGCTTCCCAGCGGCTTATGTTCTGTATTTCGTCGAGAAAGAGATTTTTTGGAGATTTCCCGGATAGTTCTGTATACTGTCTTATTACCTCTCTTATCTCTTTGAAGTTTAAGTCAATTAATCTTGTATCCTCGAAATTCAGATACAGTAACTCGTTTGCTCCTTCTTCTTTCATCAATTGGAATAGATAGTATGTCTTACCTGACCTTCTAGGTCCTATTAATGCTGTTGCGAATTTTTTGTCAGGGTGAATTCTTAGTTCCCTTTCTACCATCTCAGGGAATTCCTTTTTGGAGTATTCCGCTATGTAGTCGCTTACTGCTGTTTTATCCATTATAGGATATATAGAATTACTT
>JAKFXM010000044.1 GCA_021731385.1 Methanobacteriota archaeon | reverse complement strand
AGGCATCTCTTGTAAATGCCTTAAATCCGGCCTGGACATCTGTAATCTTTACACCATAAAATAAACTAGCAAGCCAAGAGTCAACCCTGTTTGCAATTTTATTTCGAAAACTTATGGAACCTTCATCAACAATTGATAGACCCAAAAATCTAGAACCAAATGTTATATCACATCGGCCATCTAATATTGGTTCGATTAATTTGGGGATATCATCCGGTGGAAACTGTGAATCAGCATCTACTTGGACAATTATATCTCCTGTAGATTCCTTAATGCCTTTTTTAAAAGCACTACCTTTGCCTTGATTTTTTTCAAATTTAAATGCTATGGCACCAACTTCATTTGCAATCTTTGTAGTATTGTCCTTACTCCCATCATCAACAACAATAATCTCATATCTCGGATTTGTCTTTCTGGTTCTTTCTATTGTTTCTTTGATATTTTTTTCCTCATTATAAGCGGGAATTATAACGGAAATCTTTGGCATTTTGTTTATAGGGATAATATCATCTAGTTTCAGTATTTATATGTCACCTCCTCCCCACGAATTTTTTTACTTATTATATTTGGAATCTGTCCTAAAGCCCCATAGATTAGGCCGGAAGATTTCATTAAATAAAAGATTGGAAGGAATGGTATATATTTAGGGTATCTCTCACTTATTGCCCTATTTAGGGTTAAGGTCATGAGAAGTATAACCAACAAACCCAACATCAAAAATATAAAAAATTCTAGATTTAGATTAATTTTCAAAATCCATGAAATTATAATTGCAATTAATATCGTAAGTATAACAAATGGAATGATTAATTTTACCTTTCGCGCCCTTTTTGGTTTATGGAGAAAAAATTTCAGGTTCAATAGGTTCTTATAATCCACAATTAGGGAACCACCAATCCATTTGGAATGATTAAAAACCTCTTTTAGGGATGCCGGATTATTGTGGTAACAAATGGCATCTCTTACAGCCAATCCTATTTTATTATTTTTTTCAATAACTATAAAAGATTTACCTACTTTATACAATTCAATGGCTGCAGCCATTCCAGCAGGTCCTGCACCAAGAATTAAAACTTTCTTATCCTTGTATAACATCTTCACATGCACCATAACCTTTATTCTTCTCGGGATTGATAAGTTTTATTTTATCAGTAGTTCCGAACAGGAACCATAAAGTTAATTAGCATGAAGGGTTTCATTGCTAATAACTTAACTTCGCCACATAATGCCTAATGGGAAAGGAATATTTGAGTTTCCCTTCAATATCCCTTCTATGAAAAACACAAGTATCCCCTTAGGTGGTATTATATTGATCGACAAAGTTGAAAAAGGGTTTGATGTTTTCTCTAAGCTGTTTTCTGGCATTGGTGGAAGAGCAAAGGACTTCTCTGGATGCGTGAAGCTTCTTGTTTATAACAAGGTAGCACACTCAGTATCCATCAATCAGATACTGCAAACATATCCACAAGAACTTGCCCCATATTTTGGAATGAAGGAGATGCCTGCTGAGAGGAGTCTCTATAGAACACCTGAGAGGATCGGAAGGCATTTTCCGATTTTACTGGAGAGATACCAAAAGCTGATAGAGGAACACAAACTTGTTGATTCAAAGCAGGTTATTGACTTTTCATCAACATATCTTGAGGGAAGCAAGGCAGGGTTAGCAGAGCATGGATATTCAAGGGATCATAGACCTGATAAGCCCCAGATAAATTTTGGAATAGCAACAGGAATTAACACGATCCCTACTGCCCTGACAATCCAGAAGGGGAATGTTCAGGACAAAAAGCACATGAGGGGGATGTTGAAGATCATTCCAAGGGTAATACCTCCAGACTCTCTCCTTATCTTCGATGCTGGTGCAAATACAAAAGAAAACAAGGAGAAGATAAGTGGGCTCAGATACAATTACCTTACCTTTAGAGCAAAGAAGGTTGGGAGATACAGAAAAAATCTGCAATATTTCATGAAAGCCCTGGATGAGGGTGATGTAAAGCACTTTGAGTTGAATGAGAGGCATTATTCGTATGTAAAGAGGATGGAGGGAAATGAAACACTTTACATATTTTTCTGCCCAGAGCTTTATAGGACCCATATAAAGAGCAAAGAGAAGAGATTTGAAAAGCAGAAGAAGAAAGGAAATGCGCTGCTAAAGAAAAGGAAGGTAGAACGGGTACCTTCGGACAAGGGGTGGATAGAACTTATCCCGCATGTCCAGAAAACCCTCTACAAGATGGATAACCCTTACATAAGTGGGCTTGAAGGGTTCTTTATTCTGGAAAGCTCTGTAGATGATGACCCAGAGAAAATCCTGAGGTTATACAAGGAAAGGGACAAAGCAGAGAAGTTCATCAGGGCATTGAAGGAGGGTATAGAACTTAGACCAGTGGACACTGGAGTAAGTGGGCTATCCTCGGCATCTTCTTCGTGTCTTTCCTCGCAAACTTCCTGATAAATTTGACACTAACTGAGAGTAAAGAGCAATCTATGGGAAACGCAAAAACACTAACTACAGGCAAAAACTCAGCATTGAAAAATGTCAGGTTACTCAAAAAGTTTCTGATAAATTTGACACTTACAATAGTTTACCCGAAAAATGCATTCAAGTTTACAGTTTTGAGCAACATTTCACCACAGATTTCGCGTATTTTTGGCGATTTTGTCTATAGATTTCATGACAAGAAAAATTTTGCATAGCAAAATTTTTGTGTCCAATCAGAGCCTTCGGCTCTGATTCGGACAAAAGCCTGGATTTGCGGTGGTAAAACCCTAAGTGGCAAATTAGTCTACGGCACTTGGTTAGTGAGAAATAGGTCAAGTGGCGAAGTTAAGTTGAAAAGAACGAAGCATTAAATGGAAAGATAATGGGTTTTGTTCCACTTTGTGAGGTATACTTTTACACTCCTAAAAACCCCTCACCTTTTTGTCCCAAAGCCTGAATCACCTAACCCTTTTTATTATTTCCTTTATATCGGCAAATGTTAGGGTTTTTGACAGGGATAAAATGGAGAGGTAGAGAATGCTTCCAGCCAACACAGTAATTGCCAATTTTTCCCATACGCCTATAAATTCTAGACTTTTTATGAGATACGCCAGCCCTGTAATCAGAATTCCTGACGAAACTATAATCAGGAAATCCCGCCAGGGAAGGGTAAATGAGATATATCTCCTCAGTTCCAAGGAGAGGATAAAAACCAAGATAGAAGCAATTAGAGTAGAGATGGCTGCCCCCTCCATTCCATATCCCGGGATCAGGATTAGATTCAGGACCAGATTTAAGGCAGCCCCGGAGAGCATTATCTTGCTCACCTCTTTTGGTTTACCAATACCTGAGAGAACAGTGGTATTAACCCCGGAAAGTGTATTAATGAAGTATCCTACTGCAAGAATTCTAAGGACATTTCCTGCCTGTCTGAATTCTCCACCGAAGAGAATTCCCAGGATTATCTCCGGGAATAGAAACATTAGAAGGGCGATTGGGAAAATTAGGATTAGGACATACTTATAGAGTATGCCCAAGCCCTTGCTTAGCTGATCTTTTCTTTTCTTTACCCATAGTTCAGAGGACATTGGAAAGAGAACGGAGATTATGGCAACCCCCATCACACCTATAAGCTTCATGGTAGGAAGTGCTGCATTATAGAGACCTACCTCATTCAGGGACCTAAAGTAGGTCAGCATTACCGTATCTGTATAACCAAAGATCATACCAGCCAAACCAACGAAGATTATGGGAATTCCAAATCTGAATAATTTTTTAGCTAGGGACCTGGTTAATTCCGCCTTTATCCTTAGAAATTCGGGAAATACCTTTCTTATCAGTAGATGGAGGTAGATCAAGGGGAGAAATACTATCCAAGCTATTGCAAATCCGAGGATAGGGGCTAATTCTTTAAATCCAATAAGTAATAAGAAAATTGTAATGCATAGAACAATAATGGATTTAGTAAAATCTATTGTTGAGAAATATTTCATTGACTGAAATCCCTGAAAAGAAGCCTTCATGGTCGTGATTATTGCAGAGAATAGTATCCCTACCCCGTAGATTTTTATGAGTATCGATGCCTCGGGAGTCTTGAAATATTCTGAGGCAATTAGATCAGAAAAGAGAATTAATACCCCACAGACAATGGCTGAGAGCAGAAGCTTTGAGAACAGGACAATGATTATGGAGCCTTTTATTTTTTCTGGTTTATTTTCAGCTTTGAATTCTGCTATGTATTTAACTAGGGCAGATTCAAGACCAAGACTCATGAAGAGGCTAAAAAACCCGAATAATGCTATAATGGCATAGACTAAGCCATAAGATGCTACTCCAAGCTCCCTTGCAATAATTACCCTGAAGACATATCCCAGGAAATAGGAGAGAACCATCATAACAAAGACTATTCCTGCCCCCCGAACAGCTCTTCCTGTGTAGTTTGACATTTTATTAATGCTGTGTTGAATAAATCGTAAATAAATCGTAAAGTATTTCTACATCGAGAAGAAATAGCCATATTATGGAAACCAATACAGCTACTAAAAATAATAGAAACTGGACAATATATAACGAACAACTTGTTAGGGGGGGGTGAGTTCTACCTGGGTTTTGGGCTCTTAGGTCATGGAGTAAGGAACTAGCCAAAATGAACAGGAAGAAAAGGGGAAGACCATTTGAGTATCCCCTTGTTTCGTACAGTTTTCCGCTCTGATATATACATTCTTCAATCTACCTTATCGCCAGCTTAAAGGCGTTCTACAGGGGCTTGAGGTCTACATACCCAACCTGAAGGCTGCAGATTACACGACCCTATGGCACAGAATACCCTCCGTGAGGTTAGACTTTCCAAAACATAGTGACAAGCCAATAGTTGTTGCACTTGACAGCACAGGCATAAAAGTCACAAATAGGAGCGAATGGCTGAGTAAGAACTGGAAGGATAAGCAAAGAAAGGGCTGGATAAAGGTGCATATAGCAGTTGATGTCAAAACTAAGGACTTGGTTGCATTAGAGGTTACTGATGAGAAAACTGCCGACTGTGAAATGTTTAAGCCTTTGCTTGACGACCTAGAACTGAAGGACGTACTTGCAGACGGAGCTTATGACAACAGGGATAACTTTAAGTTTTTATCTGTGAGGGGGATTTGTATGCCTGGGATAAAGATAAGGAAAAATACATCAGGGAGAGGATTATCGGATCGTGCATTTGCAGTCAGGGAGTTTCAGAGGCTCGGTTATGAGAAATGGAAAAAGAAGCATAACTACGGCAAGAGGTGGTCTGCAGAGGGTTTCTTCTCAGCAATAAAGAGATGTTTTGGCGAGACTGTAAGGGCAACAAGCGTTGAAGGTGCTATAACTGAGGTGAGAAGAAAGTTTATGTTCTACAACATGCTTTTGAGTCTGTAAAATAGTCAATAGGAATATTAATCCGTAGAATCAAATAGTTATTGTTGAATTGAATTATTCAACAAAGTAGTAACACCATATATTGCCTTTTTAGTATAATTTGTCATATCTTTTATTATTGGCAAAACAGAGATATTAATTCTAAGATGACTGAAATTTCAATTGTAATTCCTATATTTAACGAAGAGGAGAATATTCAAATCTTATATTCAGAATTAAATAAAATTCTTGAAGAATTAAAGAAAGACTATGAAATAATCTTTGTAGATGATGGCTCTAATGATAGAAGTTTTGAAATTCTTGAAAAAATTCATAATGAGGATAAAAATGTCAAGATAATAAAATTTAGGAAAAATTTCGGGCAGACTGCTGCAATATCTGCAGGTTTTGAAAAGGCGAAAGGAGAGGTAGTTATAACTATGGATGCGGACTTGCAGAATGACCCAAATGACATTCCTTGTCTTTTGGAAAAAATCAGCGAGGGGTATGATGTCGTTTCCGGATGGCGAAAAGGAAGAAAAGACCCATTCTTAGGAAAAAAAATTCCATCAAAGATTTCGAATTTTCTGACGAGAAAACTGACGGGGGTTAACATACATGATTTTGGCTGTACTCTGAAGGCATATAAAAAAGAGGTTTTGACGGATTTAGAACTCTATGGTGAAATGCACCGTTATATCCCGGCAATAGTCGCATGGAAGGGTTTCAGATTGTCTGAGATAGAGGTCAAACACCTGCCAAGAAAATTTGGAAAGAGTAAATACGGTATTTGGAGGATAATGAAGGGGTTTTTGGACTTACTAGTTGTTGTGTTCTGGCAAAAGTACTCAACAAGACCAATACACTTGTTTGGCGGTTTAGGGATATTGTTAAGTGCAATTGGAGCCCTGCTGGGTTTCTATTTGGCTTTACAAAAGATATTCTTCAATGTTTCACTTGCCAATAAACCGGCGTTATTGTTGGCTATGGTTCTGGTACTTGTTGGCATTCAATTCATAAGCACCGGATTGATTGCAGACATACTAATAAAATTGTACTACTCAAAAAGGGGTATGGATTACTCTATTGAAAAATTAAACAACGATTGATGCAGTTGTAAATCAAAATTCTAGAATTTAGAAACATGAACATAGGCATAATCGCACCGTGTCCGTTTGTAGTTGACAGGGGAACTCCATTAAGAATTTTGGGATTCTGCAAGGGTTTTTCTGAACTGGAGCATAACGTAACCATATGCACGTATCACTTAGGCAGAGATGTTAATTTGAAAAACGTTATCATCAAGAGAATCCCATATATCCCGATATACAAAAAAATATCTGCCGGTCCTTCCCTAGGCAAGCCATTTATTGATTTAATTTTGCTGAAAAAAGTTTTTCAGGTTTTCAGAGATGATAAGTTTGATTTTATATTTGGCGCTCATTTTGAGGGCGCCCTTATTGGCATACTGCTAAAGAAATTCCGGGATATTCCCTTGGTGTTTGATGTTCATAGCTCTCTATTCGCTGAGATGGTAACCTATGACATTGTCAGTAGGAACATACTTCTTCAAAAAATTTTAAAATTTACTGAGAAGTATATCGCAAGAGGATCTGATTGCGTAACAACGTCTTCTCCTGTGACTAGGGATTTGCTCATGGGATATGGCATAAGCGCCGAAAAAGTAAAATTTGTGCCTGACGGTGTTGATTTGTCACAATATGGAAATAACGAGTCCGTTAGGAAAAGGTATGGATTTTCATCCGAAGACAAAGTCGTTGTGTATAGCGGAAATTTAAAAAATTATCAGGGCATTGGCTATCTACTTGAAGCATTAAAAGAGATTAAAAAAAGTAGGAATGACGTGAAATGTATTATCATTGGTTTTCCTAGTGAGGAATATGAAAAGATGGCCAAGAAGATGAAACTTTTAGATTCTGTCATTTTCACGGGACAGGTAGCATTTGACAGAGTCCCTGACTATTTGACATCTGCGGATATTTTAATTGCTCCAAGAATTAGTACACCTCTGACTGATACCCAGCGACCTCTCAAGTTTATGTCCTATTTTGCTGCTGGAAAACCGATTATTGCTACCGACATTCCGGCACATAAAACATTGTTAAAAGATAGGGTTAACGCACTATTGATAAAAGAAAAATCTTCTGCCGAAATTTCAGATGCAATATTAAGATTACTTGATGACAACGCATTATCAAAAAAATTATCCTCAAATGCAAAGAAAGCCAGCTTAGAATATTCCTGGGAAAAATCTGCAAATGAAGTATTGGATATGTACTACACAATACGATAGGTAGTTAATCACTTTTCGAATAGAACGCTAGGAGCCCATCTACGTTCACAGATTACGTTTGGTGCATCTTTAAGGGAGACATTCCTAACGAGTGTATATCTGTCCACGATAACTTTCAATTTGAAACCGTGTTTATCTAAATCATTAAATATTTTCCTTATTGTCTGTTTTGGATTATTATAAAAAAAGGGATGCACCTCAAAAAATAGTTTAAATGGACTTTCAGCTTTTTCTAATGTTCTTTTCATGCCTTTCAAAGCCATTAGTTCATATCCCTCAATGTCCATTCGTAAGAAATTTATTGGTGATTTGTCTTCCAAAAATTTGTCTACAGTAGTAGTTTCGACTTCAATCTGTCCTTTATTTAGTTTTAGATAGGACAAATTTCTTCCGTCAGCACTCCCCAGTCTATTCAAATT